>CAYRRO010000015.1:7925-10183 GCA_964426685.1 uncultured Candidatus Saccharibacteria bacterium | reverse complement strand
TGATTTTCCCGACAAAATGAAGGTATATAAATTTAAACCTCCGCAATATTCTTACTTGGCAGGAAAAAACGCTTCCGCGGAGGCTGCGGTATTAGGTTTTGGGGATGAAGATCTTAGAACGGATCTTACGGGGACAGTATATAAATGGAGAAACTCAAGAACTATGAGCAATCTCTCCATAGATATAAATACTAGAGAATTATATCTGGATACAGACTTGGAAGGAAAAAGCTCTACTTTTAAAAAAATCACCATCGATAAAGATGAGTTGATTAGAACGGGTGCGAGAATAATGTCAGAAATTTATAGATATAATGACGGTCTTTATCAGACAGGAACTCAAAAATTAAAACTAGGATACTATATAGGTAAAAAAATCTATGAGACAGACGACATGGAGCAGGCTCAAGTAGCTTTAATTGATTTTTATAGATCAATAGAAGAATATCCAATAGTTGGTCCAGACCCATCAAAAGGTTTGATGAGAATTATAGTAAGCGACTATTCAAAAACTCCAAATCCTCTTAACAACCCTGTTGTTGAAGCCCATTATTGGGAAATCGACAAGGATACAAAAGCAACCTATCCTATAATCACCGTTCAAGAAGCATGGGAAATGGTAACTCAAGGAAAAGCTGTTATAACACAAGTAACTCCAAAACAATCGAATCCTTTTGAATTATACTTTCCAGTTAGCACAGAAAAAATACTTATTGATAAAATATATCTGGCATATTACGAAACTCCTAAATTTCAGACGTATCTTCAACCAATATACGTATTTTCGGGAAAATATACTACGAGAGGAACTGAAGGAGGGGATGTAACTTTGTACTTTCCCGCCATAACAGGAGAGTGGATCAAGCAATAAAATCTATAACAAAAAGAGAGATTTAAAAAATTTGAAAAAGTACCTCAAAAAAGGTTTTCACAAAATTTTCCAAGTGTAATTTCTTCCTATCCAACTTAGAATACTTTTCGTGTCTGCAAATCTATTTTTACTACCCATAACTACCATAACTATATCTTTTAAGCCATCGTCATACTCATATATTAAAACCTCCCCGGCTTCAAACGTGGTGCCGGTCTTTACACCTACACTATTCGGTATTTCCCATAAAAGTCTGTTGGTATTTCTGACCAACAAATTTACATTACCCTCAACATCCGTAAAATAAAAATCCTTTGTACTTACAATGTCTTTAATCTCAGAAATGGAGGTTGCATAAACAGTTAGTTTTAACAAATCTAATGTGTTTGAATAGTTATTCCCGTAAGCATCATCCAAACCTATCGGGTTAGAAAAACGTGTGGAGGTCATACCTAATAAATTTACTTTTTCATTCATTTTAGATACAAAATCCTGCTCACTCATTTTTGATGTTGCTAAAACACAGGCAGAGTCTCCTGCCGAGCCTATCAACATACTTTTTAAAAGATCTTTTACTTTAAAACGTGTATTGACATGAAGATAAGCTTTAGTACCTTCCACACCGGCACAATAATCAGAAACTAAAAGCTCTTCTTCTAAATCATAAATATCCATAGAAACCAGTGCAGTCATAAGCTTAGCGGTAGAAGCCGGGGCCAAAGAAATATTCACGTTTTTTTCAACCAATGTTTTGTTGGTTTTTTTATCTATTGCTAACAAAGATACGGCTGTGGTTTGAGGAAGAGGTTCGGAACCCGTAAGCACGGGGTAAGGAACATTACTAAAATTTTTATAAATAATATTTGTATCCGGCAAAAAATATGCAACATATAATTTGTGAAGATACCCGGTTGAAAAGGAATAACCCAAAAAAACAATAAAAGACAGGGGAATTGCCAAAAAAATCGCACGAAGAATTGTTTTCCCTACGTACAGGAAATCAAAACTAGTTACTTTATCAAATACCCAAAGTATTTTTACAAAAATCTCAAAGAGAAATAATAAAATTCTTCTGGGTATGGAAATGTTAATTCCTAAAGACATCTTAATCCAAAATCTAGGGCTTTAGTCTTCTAACATCCCTGGGAAGGAAGGTCACTTCCTTAACACTTGGGATATCTAAAATTTTCATAACTAATCTTCCGGGCCCTATGCCGGCACCCCCGTGCGGAGGACAACCAAACTTAAAGAAATTTAAATAATCGTCCAAAGACTCAACATTCATACCTTTTTCATTAGCTTGAGAAATTAAAACATCGTATCTATGCTCTCTTTGTGAACCTGTGGTAACTTCAAGACCTTTATAAAGAAGGTCGAAACTCTTAGT
>CAYRRO010000015.1:0-7825 GCA_964426685.1 uncultured Candidatus Saccharibacteria bacterium | reverse complement strand
GTCATATGTCGGGAGGTGAAAGAGGGCTCAGCCCTAAAAACAGGGCCCACACAAAAGACTTTTTCCAACCCCGAGGCTTGTGCCATTTGTTTATAAAATTGAGGAGACTGGGCTAAATAAGCCTCGCCTTCAAAATATTGTAATTTAAAAACATCTGAGCCCGTTTCGCTTGCAGTTCCCATTAAAGAAGGGGTGTAAACCTGAATATAATCTTTTAAATGCCAGTATTGTCTAAAACCTTTTTCAAGCTCCGTCCAAACTTTAAAAATCTTTAAATTCTCCTCTTTTCTTAAATCAATCCATCTCCAATCAAGTCTTTTTGTAATATCGGTTGGTTCCCCGCTTTTTTCTTCCAAAACAGGGATAGGAAGTTCAGGCTCCGCTTTAGATAAAATATCCAAACTCTCAGCGGAAATTTCAAAACCCCCGGGAGCCTGCTTTTCCTCTTTAACCAAACCTTCAATAGAAACCACCGACTCCAAGGAAACCTCCCCGGCCTTATCAAAAACCTCGCCGGCTCCCTTTAAAAAAACCACCTGTACTGTACCTGTAACATCTCTAACAACAAAAAACTTGATTCCACCTTGATCTCTTCTGACCTGAACAAAACCGGAAACCTTGGCTTTTTCACCTATTTTTTCTTTTAGATCTTTAATTTGTGTTCTTTCCATTTTTAAACCTTTCTAAAATCTTTCACTACCAAATCAAGATACGTATTACCATTGTACTCATTTTTATTCAACATATAAACTAAATCTACCTTATCTCCAACCGTTAGTTCTTTTTCATATCTCGCTCCTCCAAAATATACTGCTTTATGATACCTATTGCCATCGTAAAGTTTTAATTTTAAATGTGTTTTGTCCTTACCTATAATATCGCTGTTAACTATTACAAAATTTTCAGTTAAAAATAAAGGCTGTTCGTTGCCCATACCAAAAGGCTTTAATTTATCAATCTCATCGAGAATTTTTACATTTAAAATTTCGGAAGGGATTTTTAAATCAATATTTAAAACAGGAGTGAAAATCTCATCGTCAAATTCATTTTCAATGTATTGGGATACTTTTTTCTGCATCTCAGGAATATTTTTCTCTTCAATTGTAAAGCCTCCTGCCATGGGATGTCCGCCTAAATCAACAAATAAATCGTTAAATTTTCTAAGTATTTCAATAATATTTACACCGGGAATAGATCTAACCGAGCCTTTTCCATAACCGTCGTCCAAGGATATTACCACCGAAGGTCTGTAATACCTTTGAGTAAGTTTTGCTGAAACTAAACCAATCACACCTTCGTGGAATTTTTCGTTTGAAGAAAATATTATTTTGGGAAGTTTTTTTTCGTCTAATTCTGAAGCCATATCATACATTTCAATTGTTTTTTCTTGTCTTTCAATATTTTTTGAATTTAAACTTGAAGCCAGTTCTTCTAGTACTGACCCATCCCGTTCAGTTAAAAGTCTTATTGAATCCTCAGAACTTTGTAACCTGCCCGAAGCATTTAACCTTGGACCGACTGCCCAGCCAATTTCATAAGTAGTTATTTCCACATCCTTTATACTTGAAACCTCAAATAATTTTTTAATCCATAGGGGCGGGTTTTTATTAACTACCTCCAAACCTTTTTTTACAATTATTCTGTTAAATCCCGTTAAGGGAATTAGATCTGTGACAGTTGCCACTGCAGCGTTTACTATTCCTTCTCTACTTTTCGAACCCAAAGCTTTGGATAAAAACCAAGCTATAACAGCACCACATACGCCGTCGTTCCAAACCAGAAGATCGGGGACGGGTACTTTCTCGGGCTTTTGGTGGTGATCTGTAAGAATTACGGAATGACCTAGTTTTTTAATATAAGAAATTTCTTCAAAAGTGGTTATTCCTACGTCAACCGTAATAAAAAGAACTTTTTGTCCGGGTTGATAACTTTTTAAGGAATCGTCGATAGCAATTTTGGATAAGCCGTAACTGTGTTCAAATCTGTTAGGAATAAAGTAAGATACGTTGTCGTATTTTTTTTCGTGCTTAAAAAAGTTATACAAAATTGCGGTAGCGTTTATCCCGTCTGAATCGTAATCTCCGAAAATTATGATGGGAGTTTTTTTCTCCATTTCGGAAAAAATCAGGTCACGGGCTTTGGAAAGGGATTTTTTAAAATCCGAACTTAAAGATTCAAAAGATTCATTTAAAGTAGGGGTTTTCAAAAAAGTATCAATATCTTTAACACCTCTTCCTTCGAGAATTGAGACCGCTAAATCTTTTTTTTGATTGTACTCACCTTGAATTTCCCATTTATACATATAATATATTTCCAAAACTAAGGAAACGGATATTTATTTGGAGGATTTTGAATACTTTTTAAGCACAGTTGGTAAAAGTACCGTGTGAGTAAAAAACACTACCAAAATATCCAAAAGTATAAACAAAATAAAATTATTCATACTTCCGTTTCCGAAAAAATACAAAGGCACCAAAATTAAAACTAACAACAAACAAAAATCCGTTACTGATGAAAATATTTCTTTTTGGTATTCGTTGGAAACCTCAACCTTGTTTTTATTTGAGTAGTCAGAACTACTATTTAATTTATAAAAAACGGACGTTTCAATATAGACACTCAAAAAATTTAAAAATATAAAAAATAAAATATCAGTATCTTCGCCGGGGTAAATTTTAAGAACATTAAAAATTTCTCTAAGTATTAAGTAAAAAACGATTGTAATCAATTGAACTAACAAAAAATAAGTTATAACTTTTTTTGAATCTTTTTTGAAATTATCTTTTTTTATTACCGATAAGAAAAATACTAAGCCTGTTGAAGATAAAAACGTTACTAATAAATATGGAAAATATTGAGATATAAAACCTGTTAAAAAATTCATTTTTCTTTTCCTTTTTCCCCACCTTTAAAAGCCCATAAAAGAGTAGGAAATAAAAATGAATAAAATACAACGACTACTAAAATACCTGAAAAAGTCGAAAAGTAAAATGTTCTGGCAAATCCCGAAGATATAAAATATAAAATTAAGGATAAAGATAAAACTAGAATAACAGGGTAAGAGATAGCATTTTTATCTTTAACTAAAACCTTGTTAAAAGTTATCTCAAGAGGAACTCCCGAGATTACATCTTTTTTAATTTTCGTATGAATTAAATTTCCGATGTAAGTCATAATTCCCATAACGAGAATTAAAGATAGAAACATTTGAGTACCTACGGGTATTGAAAATAATTTAGCAACCGCCAAGTAAATTAAAACTGAAAGGAATAAAGAATAGGAAAATACCAACCCTCTCATATTAAATTTTAATAAAAAGTAAACAGAAATAAATAAAACACTAATTAAAAAGGCTATAGCGTATTTTTCAATGAAATCAGAACCCATAACAGGGGCAACCTGCGAAGTTTCGGATGTTAAAATATCTACAGGCAAAGGATTGTCCAACTGCATGTTGTAATCATCAATAATATATTGAGGATAGGTGTTATTGACTGCAGGGTCTAAATTTGTATTATCAAGAATATTTTCACCAATCAGAGGCATTAAAAAAGGGTAATCAAAGTTGCTCACATAAACAGCTATGGGTAGACCAATGTTGTCTCCGGCCAGATTGTAAAATTTCTGCCTCCCTTCTTCCGTAAACATTATTTGCATTTTGTAAACACCCGTCTGATCCATTAAGTTCACAAATCCCTGAACATGATTTTCATTTATATCAGTATCCTCCCATCTATCAGATTCCAGATAAAAATTTTGAAACTGTTCCTGACTCCAATCTTCAGGATTTTTAACTGTTCTAAAAATTATTTTTCCGTTTCCGGTCACTATGCTATTAATCCTATCCCCATCTTCGAACGGAGGTATAACAATAGATATTTTATCCTCGCCTTCCTGATTTACTTTGAAGTCAGATATCCTGGAAAGGTTCAGCCTTTTTTGAGTAATGGAAAGTAATCTCGAAATTACTTCCTGCTTATTTTCTAATTCCTTATTTTTTAACTCAAACGTCAATTTCTTACTCTCCCCAATTCCGGAACCTTTTTTAAACTCTTTCAAATCCAAAATTTTACCTTCCTTAGACCATGGGATTTTAATCTGCATACCCCCGATACTTGAATTAAGAACAAGATAATCTGAATCTACAACAAGGGGAATTTCAGGCAATACAACAAGAACAGATAAAGAAAAAATTAACGCTATTAATACTAATTTGAAAGTTTGTTTCCCTGACATTTTTAAACATTAAAATTTTACACTACGGCGCAAAATTTCTCATCATCTCCAATTAACATAGTTCTGCTTTGAGTCATTACTCTGTAAATAAAGGGGTCGTTAGTTCTTTTTCTACTCATAAATTCTTCCATATTCATTACAGAATAGTTAATCTCCTTGTTCATTTTACTTTCCTCTTCTTTCACGACATTTTTAATTACTTCTAAATCGACGTCACCTACTATAAAAAGGTCTACGTCCAAAGCCGTTGATTTTCTACCTCTTAGAAATGCCAGAGATAGAACTGCGTAATCAACCATTCCGATTCTTTTTTCATTTTTTACAATTGCTGCACCAACGCCCTCTTCCTTAGCTACTAATGATAATAAATCTGAAAAAAACGGATGGCTTGTCTCGATTTGATAAAAAATCTTATTCGAGCTCTGCCTTCTGTTTACAAGGTTTATCTCGAAAAGATTGTCCAATTCCCTTCTAACAGCGTTTATCTCAGCACCTACCTGTCTAACAATAGCTCTAATGTGAAATGCCCTGTTGGGATTTAAAAGAAGAAGTTTAAGTATGTTCACTCTTACTTCTGATACCAATATTTTATTCAGCATATTTTAATTCCGGGCAGATTATTTAAAAACCTATAACCTAGATACATTATACATTTTTACGGCTATTTTCACAGGTGTTTTTAGTTGTAGACTACTTGTTCGACATTTCTATCGGGTACTATAGCTATCCAAAATTTTCCTCTGTTAAATTCAATTTCTTGACCGTTAGTATCGTAAAAAAGAGTTCTTTCATCTCTGGAAGCCTTACTCCAAGTTGCATCTATGGATTTTCCGTCAATGAAAACAACAGCTTTCCCACTACCTACTAATTGATAATCAAGTCTTCCCTTATCATCTCCGGCGATAGCGTTTTCGGTAGCAAATTGAACTATTAAATTACTGACCTCAACTTGTTGGCCTGTCTCCTGATCTTTATGAGGAATTGGGTTGTCGGATGCATCATAACCTGTAAATTTAAAGTAGGTATTGTTTTGCGGATTATATTCAAAAATACTAGAGTAATCACCTTTGTTCCAAAAATCTATAGAGATTTTTGAAGCCGAAGAACTTGTAGAATATTTGTCGGTAGTGTCCTTAAATGTATACATTCTTATATCTCCCTTACCTTCCCACCCCAGCTTTAAGCCCAACTCCCTAAGCTTCACTCCGTTTACGTAAGCAGTGTGTTCGTAAGCTACATTTCTCGGATTATCTCTCCAAGTACACCCGGGATAAGATTCACAACCGCCTCTAAAAAGACTTCTCACCGGCCAAGTATCTATAGCAACTAGAGCTTGAGGTGAATAACCGATGTGCATAACCATAGCGTCGCTTAATTCTTTTACTAAAACCAAATAATATTCACGGATACTTCTAACAGGGCCTATTTTTTCCGGTGTTATAGTATGGAAAAAGGCTAAAAACCTTGTTATTCCACCCTCTGCTACCATTTCATAAACCAAGTCAGCATAGACAAGACCGGACTGAGGTCTTGCGTCAACGTGGTTATTAATCATTACACCAAAAGGTCTTTCATTTACCCAAGAGCCTGCCTCAGTTTCCGGATATTGAATTCCTGTTAAATCTGCGGTTACTTTTACAACATTATCCAAAGGATTATTTTCTGACAAAGGATTTACTACTTTTTTACCAACCTTTCCCGTTTTAACTAATAAAACCCACAAGGTAAAAAGAACGGAAATTACTACAAATAATATTAATAGAATTTTTTTAACTTTTTGATTTGAGTTTTTTGATGTGAAATAACGAACTTTGGGCTTTAAGTTTTTTGCTGATATATCTTTATTTATAATGTTTTTTTCAAACTCGGATTTGGTTTGAGAAATTTCATCTATATTTCCGGCAGAAAGGTCATCTATATCAAAGCCGGGGGTGATATTAGTTATTTTAGGCATATAGAAATTTTACAGGATAAAAGATATCATTTCTACCTTATTTTTGAGATACGCAGAAATAATTTAGAAATGAAAGAGATAGAAAGTTTTAAAAATTAAATAGACGATTGTTGCTATTAAAAAAGCAAAATTTAAATATTAATACTACAAAAGAAACTACTCTTCCACCAATTCCCCAACCACAACCAACCTGCTAATTGTGGTTCCTGCTGGCCAACAGGTCATGAGAGTAGCCATTTTTTTATCGGTTTTATTTTCTAAGTATTTAATTTCATCGGGTTTTACAACAGAAGTTTCGGTAACTATGTATTTGTAAACCCAATTTTTATAAACAAGGTAAAAAAAGTCTCCTTTTTCCATTTTATTTAAAAGATAAAAAACTGAATTGTATCTGTTTGCGTTATAAAAATTATCTGAAGAGTGTGCGAAGAAAAATGAGTTTCCGGTTTCCCCGGGATATTCTGTTCCTTTGGCATGAGCCACACCTTTAGTTAAAGCAACTTGATAAGCTTTTGAATCTTGTGAATCAACGTCAGAAATTACTTTTGAATTTGCACCGATTTTAGGGATTATTATGCTAAAAAGTGGGTCTTTAGCTATGATTACGTCTTTTTCATTAAAAAACCTCATAGAATCAAGCTCAGAGCTTGCAACTGGGGTATTTTCATCAGGTTTTGAGAAAAAATAGGAGATTTCTTTTGTTAAAACAGGAAAGAAAATTATTAAAGCCCCTAACGAGGCTAGGGCTACTAAAAGTAGCCCTAGCCGTGTAATTTTCTTGTAACCGTTTTTAGTTTTAATCTTTCTTCGATTTCTTGACTGCACTGATGATTACTATACCTAAACCTGCTGAAACAATCCAGAACCATGGGGATTTGAAGATAACTTTACCTTCTCCCCCAGTTTGTTCTCCAAGAACTGAACCTTCTTCACCCTGACCAATTTCTACTTCTGTTCCTTGAGTACCTTCAGCTCCTTCGGCACCTTCACCACCGGTGGTTGCACCACCTTCGGTAGCACCACCCTCGACAATTCCTGCACCACCTTCCACGGGGATCGCTCCGGTTTCTTCTTCACCTTCTTCAGTAGTTGTTACGGTCGTAGTTATAACTTCGGATCTGGGTTTTGAAGCATTTCCGGCATCATCAAATGCTACAACAGCGTAGTACCATGTTTTATCACAATCATCACCGGAAACTATGTGCTCAAAACTGAATTTTTCATCAGGACCTATACTTTCGGTTTCTATTTTATTTGAATCTTTTATGTTTATTTCTTTGTCGTCATCTGCAAAAACTTGAACCGAAGAAGTTTCTCCGTCATCGTCTGTTTTTAAGGTTATTTTGTTTACACAATTGTTAATTTTTTCTTTTTCAATGTATTTTGGTTTATCAGGACCTTCCCCGTCGTAATTTACTGTGACTATATCTGATTTAGCTTCAGATCCACCATCAGGTGTAACTCTAACGATAAATGCATACTGACCATCATCACTTAGGATAGATTCTCCAACAGGACAAATTCTGGAATCCCCAACTTCGGTTGAAGGGATAACTTCAGTATGAAAAGGAGTAGCTGAAAAATTAACTTCACCGGGTTTTTGTACAAAACATTTAGCTGTTAGTTCTCTAACAG
>CAYRRO010000014.1:0-10201 GCA_964426685.1 uncultured Candidatus Saccharibacteria bacterium | reverse complement strand
TGTTATCTGTATTAAGTTTTATCCAATAAATTGGGTATATTTGATAAATTGAGTAGTAATACTCCTTAATGGGGATAACTAATTTTCTTTTCTCATAAAACTCTAAATCTTTATCATTTATGGTAATGTCTCTTTCAGCACAATAAGAAATGAAATCACCCATGTTAAGTAGATCAGAATCATTATATTTATATACAATATCTTTATTTTTACTCACTTAATATTTACTTTTTAATTTTATATTTATCTAATCTTCTGCAACGGTTACAGTTACAGGTTTACCATGACTATCATATAAATCACATGGGATTATAGAGCCCTTAGGCACAATATAGTTGAATCCTGTAATCTTTGCAGATTCTTCTATTTTTGCATCAACTCTCTGTTTTAGTGAAAACTCATCAGATAGTTTTCTTTCTAAAAACCTTAGTGCCAAATTGGGATCGCTTTTCAACGATTCTACAACTGTCTTTCTAGCTTGTAATACCGGGTTGTTTTTAAAAAGCTTTTTTTGCTCGGAAAATACAGGATTCTTCTTTTGATAGTCATATAAAGTATCGGGGTGAATATCCGCAAGTAAACAAGCCTCAGCATCTGTACAGCCTAACAAAAATGCCTCTCTTAGTTTACCGAGAGTTGATTCCACTATCTTAGGTTTTCGCCCAATAGGTTTCTTACTTGTTTTCTTACTACCCATAGAACAATTAAAGCGAAATAATTTACCATATGCAACCATTATATGGCTTAGCCACTTACTTAAAGGTAAGTTTTATGATAATCTAAAAATTACAACTTAATATGGTTGCCTAAACCATTTTTTACTAAGTGGCATGGCATAAAAACCTGATCAGTGAACGGAAGCTCTCCGTTGAGTTACTGATCAGGTCGTATTCCGAAAGGTTTACGGATACCGAAAGGTGTCGGCTCGCGGGGAGCTTGTGTTGGTTATATTACCCTCACTAATCCTCAAAATATAAATATGAAAATTAAAAACTTATATGAAGGTAGAATAAATAGGCGGCAATACTTGAATGGAATGCTTTTAGTAATAGTTGTAGCTTGGGTACTAACAAGCATTATTTTTTATTTCATATCAGGTACTATAGGTGAAACAGAAAGTGTCCAAGCCATAGCGTCATTCATTAGCATTCCCTTTACTCTGGGACTTGTTATTAAAAGATTGCACGATATTGGATCTAGCGGAAAAATATATGTTATATACCTTGTTTTATCCTCCACTTTCTCACTACTTTTTCCAACTGTAGCAAAAGACATTTTTGCTTTACTTAACTTTGGTATAGGTATAACAATACTACTGACGCCCGGAGAAACAAAATACAATAGATATGGAGAAGTACCGAGTAAAATGTCTACGAAAGAGATAGTGTTTGGGAAGAAAATTACTACAACCCCATTGATAAAATTACAGGAGACTAGAGCGGAGAAACCTGTTTTCATGAATGAGATAAATAAGTCACATAAAGATACTACACAGAGAAAATCTTTTAGCTTACCGATCGGTTTAAGGTTAGGTGTATCCATAGCGATTGTAATGATTACCGGATTGTTTTATTGGTTTGAATACAGACCATCCAAGATTAAACAACAGTGCTCATGGATAGAAGAGAAGACCGAAGCTGTACCTTACAGAAAAGCAATGAATAGAGGTGAAATGATCTTAAACGGTTTGTTAGAAGACTGTACCAAAGAAACCTTTGCGAATAATCCAAATTGGAATAGCCTTGAAAAAATTGAACTTGAAAAAAGATTGTGCGAAGTCTTAAACGATAGTAAGGTCAAGGAATACTCAGTTGAACAAGAGGCAATTCCCTCAAAATCTTGGTGGAGAAAAGCAACTACAAAAGAATATGAGTTTTGTTTACATTCACGAGGATTATAACGGTGTTAGTTGTATTTATTGTACTTTTTATACTAGGTAGTTTGTTCATTAACGCTAGCCATATTCCTGCGTGGTTTTTAAGTGGTGATAAGCCTACCCACAAAGGATGGAAAACATATTTACTTATTGGAATAGCTATCTATCTTATAATGTTAGTACTTGCAAATACTGCTTTAGATTAAATATATGAATATTAAAATAAAGATTGGAAAAGATAAGTTAGGGAAAGATTTTGTATATGACTTTGAATTAAACCCCCATCTACTTATATCAGGATGTCCAAGACCGGGCTTGGTTGACTTACTACACTTAATTATTGATCAAGTAATCACAAATAACATGCCAAATGAAATCAAGCTAGTATTAGTTGATATACACAGAATTGAACTTAGTGAGTATGAGAATAGCCGATATTTGCTGTATCCGATCATTAGAGATTTTGAAACACTGCCGGATATCTATGATAAATTTCTAAATGGCTTAAAATTATCATCGCAAAAACATTTTTTCATTATTGAGGAGTTAAGTGACATCCTGCGGTTGTACCCCACAGAAACAGAGGAATTTATTGCTAAAGTAGCTAAATCAGATAATGCTTATCTAGTAATTGGAGCACAAAGACCCACTGAAACCGTACTTACTGATAGCATTTTACAGGCTCTCGCGAATAGAGTTACTTTTCATCAGAATAGTAAAGTAGATTCAGAAAGGTTGATAGGTTGCCCAAATGCAATAGATTTGCAGTGTAACGGAGAATTTATTCACAAAAATATCAAAAGGCTGTCTTATGGGAAATTAGATCTTGAGACTGAATCTTTGGGTTACATACTAGAGCAAGTATTTGCATCAGAAAGAGTTGGATTAGCTCATTTCTATTCAAGAGGTGAACGGAATCAAACTTTTGCCATTGATGACAATTTGATCAGTCCTGATGATGACTATAACTTAGCATCCAATTGTTACTACTCTTTAGCGAATATTCATAACAAAATCAAAGATTTATCAGAACTGAATACTCCAATAGTTTTTAAGATTTGCGAGGATATAGCTCTAGCTACATATCTAGCAACACGCATGACTAATCCTCTAACGGTAAGGGACATATTACCACCAATCGTAAAGAGGGATATAGGTCTGCTACAAGCAGTGAATAACGATGAGATAAATTCATTATGTTTTTCACCTGAATTTAATATAGTTGCCAAGGAATTTTATGATATTGGAAAAAGCACAGCAAACCACAGTTACTATGCCTAACATTAAATATATAAAACGACAATTTATAAACGCATTGCGAGAGGAAAGACTTACTTTAGAATTAAAGCATATGGAGCTTAATCAAGCATTGAACGGCAAAAGTTGTTATAATGATAAGAACTCGTCCCCAAAACCCTAAAATTGAATTAAAATATCTCAGGTAAAGTAACAATATATAACTATATTATCTGAGTAAAAATGACGAATATCAGAACTATAGGCATCCCAATAAATGTTTTTTTTAAGTAACTTTCCTTATCCCATCCTCCCGTAAATTGCAAGGGTAGTGTGAAAATGGATGTGATCAAAAATGCCCCCACTAAAGTACCCAAAATACTAAAAATATGATCGCTTATTCCGGGATTAGTGACCGAACTGACATTACCTACTAACACATATACTAAAGACAAAACAAATGAAACTCCTAGTATGATGTAGTTTGATTTTTTCATACAGCAAAGATGTTAACAGTATACAGCAGTTCTAACATCACAGGCAATGCTCAGCCAGAATGGGCACGCAAGTGACCACGAAGCTTCGAATACCTTTTAATAGCTTGATAAAACCTCCCTTTGAATTCTTAAATCCGAACCGAACATTTTTACTAATATTTTACTCATAAGTGCGTTTTTACTACCATGACAACATCATTTAGTTCGAGTCCCTGTTCTGTATTTACTGTGTAATTATATTAGGGGATTAGAGAATATTTCTCCGTTATGGATATATAAGGATTGTTTTATGCAGGTTAACAACTCTTGTTTTTCTTCGTCAGTGCCGTTCATTACTATATGCTTAAAAAACTCAGAAAATCTTAAAGGTTTATCCTCGATCGAAACTTTTTGTTTTGGTTCTGTCTAACCAAGATAAAAAGCATACTAATTTTGACAGGGAAAGAAAACAATAAATATGATTTATGATTACAGAGGTAATTTTCAGTTTGAGAAGAACTCCATAATCCAAAATGCTTTAACAGAGTGGGAAGTTTACTATTGTGGCTACATAAGCAGTCAAGGAACCCTCACACCTCTATATATAGGTAGGGCTATTGGAGAAGAAGTAACAATTAGATCAAGACTACTAGAACATAAAAGTTCTAAATTCTGGCCTGATGTTACAAGCTTCGGATTCCAAGTTTGTACCACGAAATCCGAAGCCGAAAAACTTGAACAAGATCAGATCAAAAAATTTCAACCCAAATATAATCAAGTTGGAAAGATCTAATACTTAAAGGATACATGAGAGGGGGTTATCCTGTAACCCCCTTATCATTTCTAAGATATAATTTATTATATGCACTCCCAACTAGAACAAAACACAAGACTATCCGAACTATTACTCAAAGATATTGTAACTAATAAAGATATTTCTGAAATGCTAGACGAAATATGGGAACAATACAAAGATGTGAAAATTAAAGGCGGTACTGATGAAAAACCACTAAATAATCCATATACAAATATTCAAGAGAAATTAAATAGCAACGAAGATATTTTGGAGTTGAATGTAGAAGAATTAGACATAATTATAGAGATACTTAGAAATATAGATAAAACATTTAGAACATATGGTAAAAGGGCGGTAGGTTTCGGTAACTACATGACTAAAACTATCCAAAGAAGAAGATCTCTAAAGTAAAACCTAAATTCCAAACTGAGTTATAATAGCACTATGATAATAAAACCAATAACATTAGAACCATTGTTCTATTTATACTGTGCTCTCATATATACCGATAATAAAACTATAAGACTTCCTCAACCACAACTTCAAGTAGCTGAAGAAATCAAAAAAATACTAGAAAAAAATAATATTAAAAAAATTGAAATGGACGATCATAGATATCAATATTTATTAACTATTTTAGGAACTACGGATTATCAAATAAATGAATATACAAAACAAGGTCACGAACCCGTTTTAGAATACGTTAAATCTCTAACACAAATTGAAGACTTAAAACCATTATGGGAAAAAGAAAAAGCACAAGTAGAAGAACATCTTAGTATGTATGGAGATGCTTTTATAAATGTTCAAGAATTACTAAATAACACCTTTGATATTAAACTTAAATTTGAAACTATTTATGTAACAAGAAATTTTGGTAAATCTGGGATGCTTACACCACTTAAAACAGAAGCCTATTTAATACTTGGAAATATCTCATATAAACCAAATATTAGAAACTTAATCCATGAATTAACCCACGCATACTTAGAAGAAGTTAATTTAAAATCAACACCTACTATAAAGGATGTAATAAATAAACTTCCAAATGAGGTATACGATAATTACAAAAGACCTTATGTTGTTATGGAGGATTCCATGGTTAGAGCATTAGTGGTTTATTTAACGGATAAAAGTGAATTATTTCAAAAAGAAGATTTATCGGAACAAGATAAAGAATTAGTATTAACTGAAAAATACTTAGATAAACTTTATCAAGATAATCCTACTAAACTTACAAAAGAGTACTTAGAGAATATAGAGTTATAAAAAAAGAGGATTGAACCCAAGCGAATTTGCTTTAGATTCAACCCTCTACAGGTACTACACTGCGTTATCTACCGATCGTAATAGCAGTCTTCATCGCGACCACAATCGGTCACGCAGTCGTTATCGCACCCACAGTCCCGAGAACAATCGCGCGTGCAATCGTTATCACAGAGACAGTCGCGACTGCAGTCATTATCGCACTGGCAATCTCGCGAACAATCTCGGAGACAATCGCTAGGGCAATCGTATCTGCAGTTTTCATCGGGGCGACAACTCTTGGCTTCCAAAACCACTGCTTGAGGTTGTTGACCCCAAGTCAGTCCCTGACCAAGAACTAACGCTTGTGCTGTCATGAGACACTCTCCTTTCACTGATTTTTGTCTAATTTCTTTATCAAGGATGCTAATAACAACTCCCTTACCATTATACAGGACGCTTCGTGGTGTTCGGGATAAGCATACCTTGAAATTGGGCAATTCCCTTGGCAGTTCCATCTTGCAAAGCATTGCTCGCATTTTGAAGGCAAGGTTCCATGCTGTTTGATGGTTTCAACTGCGTTTGTATCAACTGCAATAGTTGCGTTCACTGAATCTACACGAGCATACACGAATAGATCAGCACCAGTGTCCTGAGGTTTTGTTACACGAGAACACGCGGAAACCATACCATTTGGAGCAAAGCAAGACATGGTAGCATAACTTGCACCACAGAAACGCTTACGCTCTTGTTGGAAAGTATCCATTGAGCATGTAACCTTTACTCGCACGCGCTCTCCCACACTTTTGGATGCAAGATAGTTTCGTGTGAAACTTTCCGCATCTGTGGTTAGCACTTGCTCAGAATGTGAAGCTCTACCACATAAAGACATGGGTTCAAAGTGGACTGAACCGTCTCCATCAGGAAAAACTTCTTTTGCAAGAAATTCTACAAACGCAGGCATATTATCTACACCAATGTCTGTAACAGTTGCCCGAATTGAAAACTTCAAAACTGCCCCACGTAAATGTCCAATTCCTATCATAACTTCATCAAAGGAACCAGAACCTCGTGAATGCGGACGTTGTTTATCGTGTACTTCACGTGTACCATCCAACGATACCGTAAAGTGTGAAAAACCAACTTCCTTTAACCATTTGGCACGTTCAGCATCAATCAGTGTAGTATTGGTAACCGCACTAAAGGATACCTTCAAAGCATGTTTTTCTGCCTGCTCACGAGCATAAGTTACAACTCTTTGTAATAAGGCGTACTCAACAAACACTTCACCACCGCCATGGAACGTAATAGAGAATTTCTTATCCCCGGCTCGAACCGTTTCGGCTACCAAGTTGTCGACTGCTAACTTAGCAACCTCCCAAGGCATAGTAGTGAAGTCCACCCCAGTTTCTGCGTAGCAGTAGATACAGCGGAGATTACATTTGTTTGTCAAAGACAATGTAATCTTATGCCCACCTGATACATCCTGCATTACAACTTCTGGGTGCCAACTTTTCGGAAGTGTCAACAACCCCTTCTCTTGCAAGAATGCTTTAAGCTCAATTGCTATGGCACCGTCGACCTCTTGTTCATCAAGCAAAAGAGACAATACATCCCTTGCTTCTGCACTTACACGTACAGCAAAACGATGAACAGGAGCATAGAGAATATAAGTTGAAGACCCATCCGCGGGTATTAGAAATACCCAATGTTTAGGTTTCAAAGTACTCATTTCCTTCTCCTTTGCTATTTTTAATTGGAATGACAGGATTTTACACTAGAATTATAAAAATAACAACGAATACTATAGGACTTACTTGGGAAATATAAGAATTTAAGACATTCCTTTTTTATACTGTCTCATTTGTCTCATTTGCAACCTAGAGAATAAAAATGGTTCTAGATCGATATGCTCAGCCACGAAAACAGCCACAAGGCCTTTAGGTTTTGTGGTTGTTTTTGTTGGGACAGGGAGGAGGGTGCTGAGGCACGACGGTGCCGAAGCGGGGTCGACTGAGCATCAGCAGATGTAAAGGTAACCGAATGTTGCTTAATAAAGTGGGGCAATTATTTTTCGAAGAAAAATTTCTTGTCCCACAGATACGAGGTAAAAATAACATCCTTAAGGGTATTTTTAACTCTTGCCCCCCCCCGGTTTAAACTAAATTTTTTACAAGTGTTCAATCCCTAAATACTTTAACATGACACGGTTGAAATCATTATAATAATCCTTATGTGCGTTATGCCCTCCAGGAATAATTTCTAATACAGAGTGTTTTATCAAGGCATTTAATTTCTTAGAGGTATTTATTGGAAGTACTTTATCTTCATTACCCCATACAATTAGGGTGGGGGTAGCAATAGAAGCAGCGTTTTCAGACAAATTATCATTTGTAACGAGCTTTTTAACCTCCCACTTATAATTACTTTCATCTTCCTTGATTGCAAAAATATTATAAAACAGTCCTTTTATTCCCATCTCGTATCTTGGAAAAAAACTTTTAACAAAGGACTTACCAATTTTAGCTATAAAAATTTTAACTTTAACTAATAAAGAAGGCATTTCTATACCCGCAGCAGAAACAAGAATTAAATTAGTTAGTTTTTCTGGATATTTTGAGGCGTATTTTGTTGCAACTCTACCTCCGAAGCTTTTACCAACTAATATAAATTTCTTTATATTTAACTCTTCAACGAATTTTTGCAAAAAATCCGTATAATCTTCAACATTCCATATTTTGTTAGGTCGGTCACTGATACCAAAACCTGGAAAATCTAATACTATGCAGGTGAAATAATTTTTTAGTTCTTTTATATTAAAATCCCACGAAGAACTGTCCCCACCCCACCCGTGCAAAAAAACCAAAACATTATCGCTACTAGAGTTATCATACTTTTTATAAAATATCTTAATATTATCTATTTTTAAATAATCGTTATTACCATCTATCATTTATATATTTCTCCGGATCAAAGCCCTCCTGCCTATTCGCAAGTGCTTTATGATACACAATGTAACCATTTATTTTATTTCTCATAATATCATTAAAAATATCGTCGCTTACAAACTGCACCTTAACAGGTAGTATCTCTCTGTTCTGCGGGGTATCTAGTACATAAGTTTTGTCTGATTCAAAGACATTGTTCGATTCAACTTCACAATGGTTCCCAATGGATACAGACCTTTATTAATTATAAATTAAAGGAACAAAATTAAATCCGGGAAATTCTTCAGTTATAAGCTCTTTCCCCTCATTCCTTTTTATTATTTTAAAAATGGAGTTTTGTATTGGTATAACCATTGTTCCACCATCTTTTAATTGTTTAACCAATTCTTGGGGAACATCGTCTGAAGCGGCTGAAACCAGTATTCTGTCATAAGGAGCATTTGGTTGGTATCCAAGCGATGATTTAGTTAAAAAAAGATGAACATTAGAACAAAATTTAAATTTAAAAATATTTTCTTTACCAAATTCATATAGTTCATCAACTATCTCAGTTCCTGTAACCTTTCCCCCCTTTCCCACCATATGAGATAATAATGCGGTAGTCCAGCCCGAACCTGTGCCTACATCCAAAACATTAAAACCATTATGTATATCAAGTAAGGTGAGCATAAAGGCGACGGTGGAAGGTTGTGATATAGTTTGATTATGTCCGATTGGTAAAGGTGTGTCTTCGTATGAATAGTCTTTATACTGGTCAGGAATAAATTCTTTTCTATCGATTCTCTCTAATGCTTTTTGAACTTTTTTCTTAGTTTCTTTTTTATCTATGCTTTTAATTATCACGAATAAATTATACAAAAATTATATAAAATTAAGGAAATCCCCCCTGTAAAGAGTTTATGACCGATAAAGGTTACAAATGTTAAAATAGTGTCGATGGATAAAAGTAGATGGGAAAAAATCACGTCCAAAACCGTACACAGTAACCCGTGGTACAGTGTTAGACAAGATACGGTTATAAATCCATCAGGTAAAAAAGGTAACTATTATGTTGTTGCTCAAAAACAGAGTGCTTTTGTAGTAGCTTTTGATGAAAATTTAAATGTTTATTTAATAGAATTATTTAGGTATACAACAAATATGGGATCAATTGAAATTCCCGGAGGCGGTATAGAAAAAGGTGAAACACCCTTAAAAGCCGCTAAAAGAGAACTTCAAGAAGAAACTGGAATTAAAGCTAGTAACTGGAAAGAAATTGGTATTGTACAACTAGAAAACGGAACATCGGATGCGATCGGTCATTTATTCATTGCAGAAGACCTTCATTTTGGAGATGTTGATAAAACTTCAGAAGAGGGGATAAATAAAGTTATTAAACTACACTACACAGAAGTATTGAAATTATTAAATGTTGGTAAAATAACTGATAGTATTTCGATTGCAACTTTGATCAAGGCATTTTTGTACAAGAAGCTTATTTAATCTGCACTATGTTAAAATCAAACTATGTTTAAATTTAAAAAAGTTTCCAAACCATTCTTAGGATTCTTACAAGCCAGCGGTCTGGTCGCTTATATTCTCATCATTTCAATTTTTTTAAACAACATTGAAAACATTTTTCATA
>CAYRRO010000013.1:6057-10337 GCA_964426685.1 uncultured Candidatus Saccharibacteria bacterium | reverse complement strand
AGTTACTCAAAAAGCAGGGGTCTACTCTGTCGTTGGGGGCGGAGACACTGTTGCAGCAATAAATAAACTTGGACTAATGGATAAATTCAGTTTTGTATCAACCGGAGGCGGTGCAATGCTTCAGTTTTTAGCTGATGGCACACTACCCGGTATAGAAGCATTAAAATAAAGGTTGAATTAGTGGCAAAAATACTTAAACCAACACAAATAAATAGATGCAACGGGTGCGAAATGTGTATTTTTGAAGCCCAAAGGCAATTAAAAAAAGTCGGGCTGGAAGATTCTTTAATCAGAGTGTTCAGGAAAAAAAATCCCGAAACCCAAGCATTGGAATTTGAATTAGAAATAGACCCGAGAGTTAATATTTTAGACGTAGAAAAAATTGCATCTATATGCCCCAAAAAAGTTTTTGAGGTTCAGGAAGATACAAAAAATGATTGATATATCAGTAAAAAAAGTACTTTCAATAGACCTGGAAAAACAAGAAACAGAAGTAAAAAGCTTCAGCGACCTTAACAAATACTTCGGGGGCACGGGTCTGGGATTAAAACTTCTGGAGATATATAAAGATAAAAACCCATTAATTTTCTCCGTAGGACCTTTAAATGGTTTTTTTCCCTATGCTTCAAAAACATCGATAGTTTTAGAAAAAGACAGTGTTGTAGAAGATATTTATATAGGAGGAAGCCTTTCTACCAGAATGAAATTTGCAGGAATAGATTCTATAGTTTTATTCGGTATTTCGCAGGAAGAAGTGATTTTGGACATCCAAAACTCAACAATTAACTTTAAAAATAAAGACACTGACCCTGCATCTCTTGGGCTTCCGGGTAAAAGGTCAAGTTTATATTTTGAAGCGGACAAACTTTTGTGCGACCAGTACTTCACTACTCCGGAATATTACCTTGAAACAATTTTTAAAGAAAAAAATATTAAGGGAATTACCATAACCGGTACAGAAATATTTAGTCCGAAAAATTTTGATGACTACAAAAAACTTTACGCAGAAATTCTTGACAGAAAAGATGATGTGAGAGTTGATCAAGCTGAATACCTCTCTTGTTCCGGATGCCCGATGGGGTGCGGAAAATCAAAAGTCGGAGAAATAGGGGGAAACGTTTTGTTGAACAGTCTTGTAGCCTGCCAATTTGCAGATAAAATATATACAGACATCGGAATTGTTTTCTCGTGTCTCAATACGTTGGGTTATGAATACACCCACGAAGACATTGAAAACCTTCCGGGGTTGATTGAGGAAACAATTAGGAACATATCTAAATGAAATACGTAATAGCAAACTGGAAACTAAATATGGACTCTAAAGACCTTGCTAACTGGGTAGGTCCTTTCAGTAAAAAATATCAAAATATAAAAAAAGACTGGAAAAAAAGAAGAATAATTGAAGAAAGGTGGCCGAAGATATTGTTATCCCCTTCCTTGGTATACGTTCCTGCAGTTTTTGAAATATCACAGAAGATGGGGGTTGAAACTTGCACTCAAGATGTATCCCCTTTTGAAAGAGGGGCTCACACGGGAGAAAACGGGGCTTTTCAAATAAAGGTATTCAGCAAATATGCAATTATCGGACACAGTGAAAGAAAAGAACCCATTGAGGTTGTTGCGAGAAAAAGAGATTTATGTTTGAAGGAAAAAATTACCCCGATTGTGTGTTTTGTTGACCCTTCGGATCTATTAAGACTTTATAAAGATGGGTGTGTAATGGCATGGGAAGATCCTCAAAATATTTCGGTAGACGGAGTGTACAGATCGGAAGACCCGGCAAAAATTTCCGCCATCGCCAAAGAAATAAGAAAGATAATACCGCCGGAGGCAAAGTTAATATACGGAGGTTCGGTAAACGAACGAAACGCCCCGTCAATTTCAAGAATTAGTGAGTTAGATGGAGTTTTAATTGGTAACGCAAGTTTGGACCCGGAAATTTTTGCCTCAATCATCAGATACTTCGTGCAAGACTAATATTTTATAGTAAAAAAATGGTGGTAGAATAACTTTTTGAGTATTCTAAATCAAAATGAAATATACAGACATGTCAAAACAAAATAAAATGGCCGCAAAAAACAAAGGTAGAGGATTATCGAAACTGTTCGTATTTTTTATTGCACTCGCAATTATTTCGGGTATATTCTTTTTTTTCAAAGACAGTATTAAAAAAGCATTCTCCCCTGTTTCAATAGTAGGCGGTTCAACAAAAATAGATATAAAAGAGACTGACGGCAGAACAAACATATTAATATTGGGATCAGATAAAAGAAATTTCGGAAATGAAAGCGGAAGGGACACCCTAACAGACACAATACTTATTGCCTCTATCGGAAACACCGACAACGATGTTGTTTTAATATCCTTGCCCAGAGATCTTTGGATTAGCAATTACAATTTAGAGAACGGGTACAAATACTCTTCCAAGATAAACGAAGTGTACACAAATGCGGGAATTCAGGAACTAAGAAATCAAATGGAGGTTGTGCTTGGAATACCAATGCACTACCACGTAATAGTTACATTTGATATCTTTGAAAACGTAATCAACATTTTAGGAGGAATTGATATCAACGTAGAAAGATCTTTCACTGACTATGCTTATCCGGTAGAAGGCAAGGAAGGAGATTTGTGCGGTAAAACTAAAGAGGAAGCAGATAAAATATTTGAAGAAGCCGAAGAAAAAGAACTGGATAAAGAGACTGTGGCATTAAATACATTTCCGTGCAGATATGAAACTCTCAAATTCGAGCAAGGTTTACAAAAAATGGATGGGAATACTGCTCTTAAATATGCGCGTTCAAGACACGGCGACAACGGAGAAAGCTCAGATTTTGCCAGATCTAAAAGACAACAAAATGTCATAATGGCCGTTAAAAATAAGGGCCTGTCGTTGGAAACATTAATTAACTTTTCAAAATTAAAGGAGCTTTATGACCAGTATGCCAACAACGTAGAAACAGACATTGATTTAAGTGCTCTCCAAAGTTTCTTCCAACTTTCGCAAAAACTGGATTTTGAAAAAGTAATTCAGATAGTTATTGATAACAGTGCCGACGGAAACGAAGGCGGGCTACTCTACCACCCCAACGATTCTACTCTATACGGCGGGGCTTGGGTCCTCATACCTCAATCAGGAGATTATTCACAAATACACGCTTACGTACAAAAATATCTGTTCGGAAATAGATAAATTGCTTTTAAGCTTGTAGGTAAATCCGTTTTTTTTAGTTAAAATAGTTCTATGATATACATCGTCCATGGAGAAGACATTTCAAAATCAAGAATATTGATACAAAATCAACAGAAAAAGGTGGGGGCTCAGTCGAGAATTGAAATTGAGATTTCCGAAATAACGCCGGAAAACTTGTACGAAAAAGGCTGCTCGAACGATCTTTTTGGAAACCCGCCTTTTATTGTGCTTGATATAACTAACGCTTCAAGAACTAATCTGGAGCCTTATTTAGAAAAAATTATTAAAATACCTGAATCTACCACAGTTATAATTTTGTCGGGAAAACCACTTCCGAAAACAAATACTTTTATAAAAAACGCTGGAAAAATTAAAGCTATATTAAATTTAAATGAAATCAAGCCTCAAAGTAATCTTTTTAATTTTGTGGACTCTGTGTTCTATAAGCAAAGAGAGAGGGCTTACCAAGAACTTTCAAAACTAATGAAAGACCAAGTCTCTCCGTATGAAATATTATCTATGATGTATTACGGACTTAGAACTGTAACACAAGCAAAAACAGACTCCCCTTCTTATAAAAAACTCCACCCTTTTGTCAAAGGAAAGGCACAAACACAATCAAAAAATTTTACGGTTGAACAACTGATAAATATTTACGAAAATTTTAGAAAGATTGATATGAAATCTAAATTAAGTGAGATAGACGAGGATATGTTAATCCCCGTGGTTATAGAAACTGTATTAAATTCTTAAAAATGGCGACATCAAATAATAAAAAAATCTACATAAAAGACGAATCTTTTGACCCAATATTCAACTCGGTGAATCCGACATTTTTTTTCAGAACCAGGGTACTTCCGGGTTTGTTGATGGCGCTGGGGTTTATTGTTTTAGGAACTCAAGTGGTGCTCCCGCTGGTATTTTTTAAAACCCAAGATACTGTTGTGAAACCTATGGAAAACACCGTGTTAGGTTTGGCAACAGGTTTTAAAGATTTTGATTTTGAGGAAATTGAGGAAAACAGAAATTTTCACCAAGAAGCAAATTCAATTCCGGAATATTTTTATATAACTATTCCAAAATTAAA
>CAYRRO010000013.1:0-5957 GCA_964426685.1 uncultured Candidatus Saccharibacteria bacterium | reverse complement strand
GGAACTTCAGACTCTACGGCATCGGTGCCTGCTAAAACTTGCCCCGAATAAGAGTCTGGAGAAGAACTTGCTAACTTTCCAAATACAGAACTTTCTTCATCTGTATTTTTTTCAGTAAGGGGTGTAGATTCAGGTTCTGTTTCATTAACAACACCAACATTGAAATCATCATACTCAGAAACAGAAGTCTTAGTTGTCATAAAATAGTAGATAGCGCTAAATACAATAAGTGAGATTGAAAGGGTCAGGACAAAAGTACTTAAACCTTTTGTTGACTGTGTTTTTATGCTATATCCGTTATCTGTTTGTTCCATTGGCAGGGTTTTTCAAATTTTTAATAAATTCTATATCAATAATAACATCCAAAGGTATGGCTTTGTCAAGTACTGTTGAAGGAAGAAAAACATCCCTGTCAATTCTTTTCATACCAATAACTAACCAAACAAGTAATACCGTAATAAATATTCCAAGTGTGACAAAAAATACTTTCATCTATTCTCCATAATAAAAGACTTGATACTCATATTTAAGCTGTCCTCCCTGCTGCCTACACCGTACCTAATGTTTTGAATTTCATTCAATTTTTTTGACTCCTCCAATTTAGAAACTAATTCTTTCAAATTTCCCTTTCCGGAAATACGAAGGCTCATATCAACTTCATTGACATTTTTATTATTAAAACTAACAGAATCAAGTGAATATCCCGACTGACCAAATATAACGGACATATCAACTAAATAATTCTGAGCTTGAAATTCGTCAGGCAAAAACTTGTCCAAAATATTTACGTCGTCACCCACCAATTCAACTTTTTCTTTAGCAACCTCTAACTCCTCTATTTTCTTTTCCAATTTAAGATTGTTTTGATATAAATCTTCCAAAAGGGATATATTAGAAAAGAAAATTTTGGAAACAGGTAAAAAACCCATAAAGCCGAACAATAACAGGGTCACTACTCCCCACACAATGTATATCTTAATTGAAATAGACTCGTTAGAGAGAATTCGCCTTATTGAGTTTAAAAAATCATTTGTTTTATCCATTATTTAAAATTCCCTCGTAACATAACTTTATAGATATTTTCTGATTTATCTAAACTTGCTGAATTGATAATAATTTCTGCGACCAAACCACTTTCTAAATACCTGACAATAAGATTTGTAAAATCTATGGCGTCTTTACCGGTAATAGATATTGAAAAACCCTCCTGAGAAAGATCAAAATTGTTAAGTTCAATTTCAGGACCTATGTTGTCAATAACGTAATCCACCTTGTCTGAAATTAATACCCTGCTTGATAAAAACTTCTTGTATGTAACGGTTTTATCGCTAATTTTTTTTGCTTTCTCCTCAACATCAGAATATGTTTCAATTTCTTCCACCAACCTATTCTGCCAACCCTTCTGGTATTGAATCATAAAAGAAACTGTAAAATTAAGTATTAATAAAACGCCAAAAGCTACGCTTACCGCGACTATAAACTTTCTTATTATAAGTGTAAGCTCTATCGCAAATTTGGGGGCAACGTACAATTTTTGGGATTTAGAAATAAGATCAAAGTTTGAGTCTAAAGAAACATCTTCCTTGATATCTTTACTTAGACTTCTTTGTTGTTGATTTTCTTGATTTAGATTCGACCTTATCTTCTTTTGGAAGATCGAGGGCAGCAATTTTTCTAGCATATGTAGATTTTACCCTATTTGCCTTGTTTTTATGAATAGTTTTTTCTTTGGAAGCTTTATCAAGTGATTTCTGCAGAACAACAAGCTTATCTGAGAGTACTTTCTTATCTTCATTTGCTAAGATAGCTCTTGTTAAAGACTTTTTTGCAGTTTTAATTCTATTCTCCCACATATCGTTGTGAGATTTCTTTTTAGCAGAAGCTCTTATATTCTTTTTTGCTGACTTAGTATTTGCCATATCAGGGTTGTATAATATCATAACTGTAGGAAAGTAAAAAGCACATTTCCGCTGAACAAATGTTATTTAATTTTAAAAACAAAAATTTGAACGGGTTTTTATTTAAAACCCAAAATACAATTCTTTCCGCTGCTGTTATATTGGGAGTAGCAAGCGGTGTAAGCGCTGTTTTAGGACTAGTAAAAACAAGGTTGTTAGCTGGTTATTTTGGTGTATCAAAAGACCTAACTATTTTTTACACCGCAGATAAAATACCAAATCTTATATACTCTATTTTAATCGTAGGCGCAGTATCAACAGTATTTATTCCAATATTCACAAGCCTTTTGAAAAGAGATAGAGAAGAAGCTTTTAGGGTAGCTTCGTCTATTATAGGAACTACTTTTATATTTTTTATCACCGTCGGTGCAATTATTTTTATCTTCTCCCCGAACATAATTAAACTTCTTTCAGTAGGGAAATTTTCAAAAGAAGAGATTCAGCTGGGTTCTAATTTAATGAGAATAATGCTGGCTTCACAAATGTTCCTGGTTGCAGGAAGCCTTTCTACAAGCATTCTCCAATCATTTAAATATTTTATAATCCCGGCTTTAGCACCCATTTTTTACAATATCGGTATGATTACGGGAACAGTTTTCTTATCAAACAAATTAGGTATTTATGGCCCTGCAATAGGAGTAGCGATGGGCTCTATAATGCATTTTATTATTCAAATACCCTTGCTAAAAAAATCCGGTTTTAAAATATTTCCAAAAATAGATTTAAAAGACAATAACTTTAAAAAAACCTTCTCTCTCGTGCCCCCAAGAATTGCCAGTGTTTTAATAGTGAATCTTGTACAAACCATAAACAATAGCTTGGCAATATTAGTTTCGGCCCCCTCTGTAATATTTTTAAAATTTGCTGACCAGCTTCAAACACTTCCCGTAAATTTATTTGGTATATCCATGGGAGCGGCAAGTTTACCTACTCTGTCATCTCAATCAGCCCCGGACGAACGAGAAAAATTTAAAGAAACTTATTTAACATCTTTACATCAAACAATTTATTTGGTTATGCCTCTAAGTGCTATTCTCCTAGTATTAAGAGTTCCTGCTATCAGACTTGTTTACGGAGTCGGAAACTTTCCTTGGGAGGCAACCATCAGGACAGCTCAAACACTGGCGTTCTTTAGTATTTCAATTTTCTCACAAAGCGCTAACTACCTAACTACAAGAGCTTTTTACGCATTAAAAGACACTGTTACTCCTGTTTTAATAAACATTTTCACAGCAGTAGTTAATATTTGTGTATCTGTTTATTTTGTAAGCACGCTGAAGCTCGGGGTTTGGTCTATCGCTTTAGCCTACGCAAGCACATCTATGTTGGATCTTTTTTTACTAGTATTTTTCCTTAACAAAAAGGTCGGGGGATTAGACAAGAAAAAACTCATTGTTCCTTTTACAAAAATATCCTTTGCAACGGGTTTAATGGGAATAATGCTTTACATACCAATGAAACTTTTAGACAACTATGTGCTGGATACTACAAGAACCATTAATTTAATCGCTCTTACGGGAGTGGCAGGAATTGTTGGTATGGCAACATATCTTTTAATAACACATTTGCTAAAAGTAGAGGAAATTCAACTTTTTTATAAACTTTTAAGAAAATTAAAGCTATCAAAAGGCACATATAAAGCGGAAGCCGTAGATTTAGCGACAACAGAGCAAGAAACTGTATAATCAACGTATGATTCAGGAAAACATCAGAAATTTTTGTATAGTTGCCCACATCGATCACGGCAAGTCCACACTTGCAGACAGGCTGTTAGAAATTACCCATACTATAGACAAAAGAAACCTTATTGAACAAACTTTGGACTCAATGGACCTGGAACGTGAGAAGGGAATTACCATAAAACTAAAATCCATTAGAATGGAGTACAAGAGATATCAGCTAAATCTTATCGATACCCCGGGCCATGTAGATTTTTCTTATGAAGTTTCAAGGTCTTTAGCCGCCTGCGAAGGAGCGATTCTTTTAGTTGATAAAACGCAAGGAATTCAAGCTCAGACAGTCTCCAATTTTTATAAAGCGGTCGATTCAAATTTAAAAATAATACCCGTAATAAACAAAATAGATTTAGATACAGGAGAAATTGAAAAAATTAAAGATGATATGTGCCAGACATTTGGGTTTAAAAAGGATGAAATACTTTGTGTATCGGGTAAAACAGGCGAAGGGGTAGAACAACTTTTAGAGAAAATAATTGAGGTTATTCCCTCCCCAACCGGAAAAAAAGACAGCCCTGCAAGAGCCTTGGTTTTTGACTCTTCTTACGATGAGTACTTAGGAGTTGTAGCTAATATAAAAGTTGTAGACGGAAATTTTAAAATTGAAAAAAACAAAAAGATTAGATTTGTGGCAACAAAGGCCAACGCCTCGCCGGAAGAGGTGGGTTTTACCAAAATAAAAAGAGTAAAAACAGAAAGTCTGCTTACAGGGGAAGTCGGGTATGTGGCAACCGGGCTTAAAGATATTCACACAGTGAAGGTTGGCGATACTTTAAGCTGGGAGGGTGAAAATCCTACCCCACTACCGGGATACAAGGAAATTAAACCGTTCGTTTTTGTTTCTATTTATCCGATAGATAATTCAAAATCTACGCAATTAAGAGAGGCTTTAGAAAAGTTATCTTTGTCTGACTCGTCTTTAACTTTTGAGCCGGAAAACAATACGGCGCTAGGGTTTGGTTTTAGATGCGGTTTCTTGGGTCTTTTACATGCTGAGATTGTGCAGGAAAGACTTGAAAGAGAGTATAACTTAAGTTTAATTTCAACTACACCGGCGGTTAGATACAAAATTACAAATACCAGAAACGAAGAGTTTTTTATTACATCGCCTGCGGATCTTCCAGATGTTACAAGTTTAAAAGAAATTCAGGAACCCTGGATACTATGTCGAATAATTTGCCCTGCCGTTTATTCTGGACAGGTGATGACTTTGTGTACAGAAAGAAGGGCGGTTCTAAAAAAAATGGAATATCCAAACGAAAACAATATTTTTTTTGAATACGAGCTTCCGTTGGCTGAACTTGTCTATAATTTTTTTGATGATTTAAAAAGCGTTTCATCGGGGTTTGCCAGCTTAGATTATGATTTTTTGGATTACAGACAAGTAAACGCTGTTAAATTAAACGTGCTCGTCCACGGCGAAATTATTGACCCTCTGACTAATATAGTTCTTAAAAACAAAGCCCCGGAAATTGGAAGAAATTTGTTAAAAAAATTGAAAGAGATTATTCCAAGACAACAATTTGCAGTTTCATTACAAGCGGCAGTTGGTGGAAAAATTTTAGCAAGAGAAGATATCCCGGCAATGAGAAAAGATGTTTTAGCTAAAATGTCGGGAGGTCACAGAGAAAGAAAAGATAAACTTTTGGATATTCAAAAAAAGGGAAAAGCTAGAATGAAAAGAATTGGAAAAGTTGATATTCCACAAGAAGCTTTCAGACAGATATTAACGAAATAGGGCTGCCAACATAAATACTGTCGGCAGCCCCGATACTACTTCAACTCCTTTCCCATTAAGGTTAATATATACAACTTAAGCTCAGTAGTAGCTCCCGTGATTGATTCTTTACTATTTCTATCTATTTTTTCTATCCTAGATAGATATTTAACGAACCAGAGAGACAATTCGTATATTAAGTTTGCCTCACTGTCGTCGTAACCACGGTAAAAAGGCTCTATTTTCTCGTATTCGGAGGAATAGATCTCCTTCACCATTTCAACTGCTATCCTAGATTGCCCCTCAGGAGTTTCCATATCATAAGGTAAACGCCATTGAGTCGATATAGCCTCGTAGGCTCTTTTTATCGTATTGGCTAAAACTCCTGCAATAGCGAAGCAATTATCGACATTTATTTTCATCGTATCCAATCTCCTTTATTTTCTCTTAACCAAAAATGTCATTTAAATACTAAACGGATTTGCAGTCTACATATCTTGACAGACAAAAGTCTTCGACTGCTTTTAAACGAGCTGAAGGATCGTG
>CAYRRO010000012.1:0-10421 GCA_964426685.1 uncultured Candidatus Saccharibacteria bacterium | reverse complement strand
AATTCTTATTTGATAACGATGCTGTAAAAAAGAAAATAAAATACTTAAGTCCTGGTGAAAGAGCTAGGTTTGCATTTTCCATATTTGCCTACAAAGATTACGATCTATTGATTCTTGATGAGCCCGATAATCATCTTGATATAGAAACCAAGGAAGTTTTAGAGAGGTCTTTGAGGGATTTTAAAGGGACAGTTTTAATTGTTTCCCATGATAGATATTTTGTAGAGGAAATAGGTGTAAACAAAGTATTAAATCTTGAATATGGAACTTTGACGTCTAATTAGTTCCCTTTATTTTAATTCATTAGATTTTTAATAAATTTATTTTAATGTAGAATACAAATAGGAGGAATTACATGCAAACTCAAAACCAAAAATACATAAAATGGGTTCCAAAAAAAGATACTTACGTTCAAAAAGTTTTTAAGAAGAATAAAGATGAGGTTTTTATTCCTAAGGAAGCTAAGAAGAAGTTTGAAGTTTTGGATAAGATTGAAGAAAATAAAGACTCTAAATAATAGTATTTGCTACTCAAGGTTTGCCCTTTATTGTGCTGAAATAACTTTTTAGGGATTTACAATTCTATACCACTGCTTCGATTTAGAACGTTTTAAATATTTTCCCGTCTATACTAACCTGTACTCTCTTTTGTGACAACATTGGAAAATTTTCAGAAATGGCAACCTGGAAGGTGATGGTGTGTTTTTCTTCACTTCCCACTTCGAGTGAGAACGGTATACTATTAGTCTCTCTTCCTTGAATAAATGATGGTTCTCCGTCTACGAAGACAGATATCCCATTAATAGGGTCGATTTCAAAGTAAATATCATGTTTTTCATTCTCTCCGACCGCAAATGTGAAATTAGGATATATCATAATAAGATTGTAGCATAGATGATAATCATTCTATAAAAGTTTCGTCGTGACATGGAATCTTCGTTGGTGACCCTACGGGGAATCGAACCCCGATTGCCAGGATGAAAACCTGGTGTCCTAACCATTAGACGATAGGGCCGTAAAATCTACTGAATAGTATATCAAAATTTCAACCAAAAAAACTTAGCTATTTTAACAATAAAATCCGTAATTTAGCAAATTATAGCAATTTTTGATAGAATTTACCCTGAAATGAACATCATTAGAAGTATTTTTTTCTATCTACAATCACTGCTGCTCGCAATATTACCAACCTCAACGTATATTGAAGGTGTTGTTGGTCAACCTCAATCTTTTATTCCAAACCAAGCTAACACTTATATTGAGAGGACTATATCAGACCTTATTTACAGAGGTGTTTTTAAATATGATATTTATGGAGCAACAATACCTGACCTCGCAGATACTTGGACCGTGTCAGAAGACGGTTTAATTTACACAATAAAATTAAAAGATAATCAATACTGGAATAACGGTAAAAAAATTACAGCCGATGATTTAATCTATACCGCCTTTAAATCTCCTGAACTTTCGTATGTATCAACCGATAAAATAGATGATTTAACAGTTCGTTTTACCCTGCCAAATAAATACGCTCCCTTTTTAAGTCTGCTGGTTATTGGAGTTATGCCGGTAGATGCGGAAGAAAAGGACACCCCACTTATGCCGATATCAAGTGATGATTTTAGAGTTGCACATATAGAAAAATCAGGCTCATTTGTTAGTAGAATTACATTGGTGACAACAAATAGCGATTATAAAATAAAAAAACTGATTTTTAATTTCTACCCAAATGACGAAGAATTAAAAACCGGTGCAAAATTAGGTGAGATAGATGGTTTTACTTCAGAAATTTCTTGTTGTGAAGATATGAAAAATTTTGAAAATTATAAGTACCCTGTACAGGGGGTGTACTATGCCCTTTATTTTAATTTAAGAAATGAAAAAATAGATGATATAGAGCTTAGAAGGAATATGTTGAAAGTTCTTCCAATAGAAGATTTAGTATATGAATATGGTATAACGGTACAAGGCCCTATCAGCAGAAGTACTTTTACGGATAAAAGCTTGCCCTATGATATATATGAAGAAGAGTTTGAAGATGATTTAGAAAAAATTGAAATAACAATAAAAGTACCGGACGAAAAAAATCATATAAAAATAGCGGAAAATATTTCAAAAATGTGGGAGGATAAATTGAACATCGAAGTTAAAGTTATCAAAATCGATCCTAAAGATTTTGTTAGCACTGTAATTGAAACACGAGATTTTGAGGTTTTGTTGTATGGTCAGGAAGTAGGCAGGGATCCGGACAGGTACGTGTTATGGCATTCCGCCCAAAAAGACCCTCCGAATCTTAATTTATCTGGATTCGAACAAATAAGGGCCGATAGGGCACTGGAAGAAGGGAGAAACGAACTTGATAACGATAAGAGAGTTGTACATTACAACGAGTTCCAAAAAGTATTAAATGAGCAAGTACCTGCTATATTTCTATATCACCCCTATATACATCACCACGTGTCAAAATATATAGAAAACGTGGGGCAAAAATATACTTTTACTTATTGGGATAGATTTTTAGATTTCAAAAATTGGGAAAAAATTTCAACCAATTAGTCTTTCTTTTTATTTTTTAAAAATTCAAGGTAGGGTAATTGTATCCCCTGATTGTTTTTATTTTTTCTATTAAAATGCAGAAACCAATTAGGGTTTAGTTTTTTAAAAAAGAGCAAATCTTCTACAATATCGTATAAAAAATGAACGGTTACAGAGAGAAAAAAAGTTGCTATATAAATTCTATTTTTCCTTAAAAACAAATAAGTTAAGACGCTTGAAAATATCGGACTTATTATGGTGTGAGAATACAAACCAGTTAGGTACTTGTGGTTTTCTCTTAAGAATTTTTTTACCTCTTTAAAATCTTTTTCTTTTATAAATAATTTAATAATTTGTGAGTACTCACTGTCTTTTCCATACGTAAGATAGTAAATTAAATGATCAACATCAGGAAATGTGTTACCAAGGAAACCGGAAAATAAAAGTAAAAAAAGATTTTCACCTTCGAATTTTTTAGAGATAGATAGAGCACATATAAAACCAAGAAGTATGTGAATTAAAATATGGTAAGTTTGACTTTTTTCTACTAGCTTATTTCTCATATTAATAATTTTTAGTGATTATGTAAGTATTTCAAATCCATCTTTTGTAACCAAAACGGTGTGTTCGAAAATGCAAAAATCCTTGCTGTCCGCCATTTCAGTTTCCCACTCACTTGTGTTGATAACTCTATCATTACCTTCACAAATCAAAGATTCTATGCAAATAGTCATGCCTGCTTTTAATTTCGGGCCTTCGTACCTATCTCCGTAACAAGGAATTTCGGGATACTCGTGCATAGAATAACCAATACCATGCCCCTCGTAATCCTTTAGCACATTAAAACCTTCTTTTTCTACGCTTTTTTGAAGAGTGTGAGAAATTAATCCTATTTTTGCGTTGTTTTTTACTTTTGATATTGCAGAGTAAAGCGCATTTCTTGAGGTTTCTAATAACTTTAATCTTACATCAGTTATTTTACCTACAGAATAGCAGTGCGCACTGTCGACGTGAAGACCATTTGATGAAATTACTGTATCAATATTAACTATATCTCCTTCTTTAAGAATCACTCCTTTTCTTGGAAAACAGTGGACGGATTGTTGATTAATGCTTAAACAAAGTCCTGTCGGAAATGGAGGTAAGTGACCTTCGCTGTAGCCTTTACAAGCTGGTATTACCTTTTCTTTTTTGCATAGTTCTAAAAATCTTTCCTCCAAGTCATAAGAATCTATTCCCGGAATTATCATTTTTTCTAGCTCGGCAAAAATTGAAGATAGAGTTTTACCCAATTTCTTCATAAATAGAACCTCTTCCTCGGTTTTTATAAGGCCTTTTTGCATATGTGTGATTATACTCTATTGATTTTTATTTGTGATAATATATAAGTATGACGGAAAAAAAGACCCCAACAATAAAAAATAAAAAATTGAATATCGTGTATATAGTTTTAGGCATAACGTTATTAGGAGCCTTAGGTTATGGGATTTATTCTTATAAATCTACATCCAAAAGAACTATAACAGTTGTTGGAACTTCTACAGGTGACTACGCAAATCAGATTGCCAATTTTTATCTAAATCTCGAGTATCACAACAAAGAAAAGGATAAAGCAGTAGAAGAATTAAATGAAAAATCAAAAATTGCGGTTGATAAGATAAAAGAGTTTGGAATTGACCCGAAAGATATTATGACCCAAAATCTAAATGTTTATCAGCTGGAGGAACCTTACTATGAAGATGGCGTTACGAAGTATAAACCAAATGAATGGTATGCAAGCTATTCAATTGAAATTACTTTAAGAGACCTAACAAAATCAACTGATTTTACTGAATTTTTAACTTCCGTTGAAAGTTCAAGCATGTGGGGACCTAATTTATCTATAGATTCAACAAAAACAGATTCGGACGAACTTTTGATATCAGCTATTGAAGATGCGAAACAAAAAGCTGAAAAAATGGCAAATAGTATGGGTGCGAAATTAGGCAAGGTAATTCAAGTTGAAGAAGGTGGTGCAGGTTCACCTATGTTGTACGGTGTGGCTAGACAAGATTCGGTTATGATGGGTGGTGGGGGAGCTCCTATAGAACCAGGTTCAACTGAAATATCAAAAACCGTTACGGTGACGTTTGAGCTGAAGTAAATATTTATTAAAAAAATATAGAAAAACAAGCAAATTTTGTGAGGTTGCGTTTATACTATAAGACTATATTTACTATTTTTCCGGGGATATAAATAAATTTCTTAACGTTTTTACCATCAATAAATTTGTTGATTTTTTCATCAGACAGGGCTTTTTCCTTTACTACATCTTCAGTATCATCTTTATTTATTTCAATTTCTGATCTAACCCTACCGTTAACCTGAATTGGTATTGTTATCATATTATTTTCAAAGATTTTTTCATCAAATTTAGGCCAAGGTTGAAGATGCACACTGTATTCTTTTCTCCATTCAGAAAAACCATGGTAATTGTTCCAAAGTTCTTCTGCCACAAAGGGAGCAAAAGGAGATAAAATTTTAATAAATCCAAGCCAAATGTCGGTACTAATATTTTCGGCCTTTTTTAGTTGATTTACAAAAATCATAATCTCACTGACACAGGTGTTCATTTTAAGATTTTCAATCATTTTATTGATGTTTTTTACCATTAAATGGTAGGATTTTAAGATTCTCTCGTCGCTTTTTGCGTCTGACACCTTGTCTTGTAAGGAATAAATGGTTTTTATTAGTTTGTTGACGGTCTTTATGATATTTGGATTCCAAGGATAAGTTTCATCGTAAGGACCCATAAAACAAATCGTGGTTCTTAAGGAATCTGCACCAAATTTATCAATTTCAGTAATTGGGTCGACACCGTTTTCTGAGGATTTAGACATTTTTGAACCTTGTTCTGTTAGTAAAAGACCTCCATTAAGCCTCCAAGAGTAAGGTTCTTCTGTTGAAACTAAATTTAAATCATATAAAAATTTATGCCAAAATCTGGAGTAGAGTAGATGTACTGTTGTATGTTCCGCGCCACCAAAATATCTATCAACAGGTAACCAATAGCTCATTTTATCTTTATTTGCAAACTCGTACTCATTTTTGGGATCAGTATATCGTAAATAATACCAGCAGGAGCCAGCCCAGTTGGGCATGGTATTAGTCTCCCTGCGGGCCGGAGAGCCTTTAAAGTTTATGTTGACCCACTCGGAGTTTCGTTCAAGTGGGCTGGCTCCGTCATCTGATGGTCTAAAATCAGCTATTTCGGGAAGAGTGAGTGGTAGAGATGTACTAACCTCTTCAGGATCATCAGTGTTACAAATTGCCTTTACACCCTCGGAAGTGTGCACAAGAGGAATGGGTTCTCCCCAATATCTTTGTCTGGAAAATACCCAATCTCTGATTTTATAATTAACAGCTTTATTTCCTTTTCCGTCTTTTTCCAAATCTTCAACTACTTTATTTTTAAAATCCACAGATTTCATACCGGAATACTGATCGCTGTTTACCATAACTCCTTCACCGGTATAAAGGGTTGGTTCTTTATAATCTCCTTCGACATTAAAAACCTGATCTTCGTTCTTCTCTGGATTTTCAGGTTTAATAACTTCAATAATTTCAAGATTAAATTTTTGTGCAAATTCATAGTCTCTTTCATCATGTGCAGGAACTGCCATAATCACACCTGTTCCGTAATCCATAAGAACGTAATCAGCAATAAAAACCGGAACTTTTTTATTAGTAAAAGGAACAGTGGCTTCAATGCCTTTTAATATTTCCCCTGTCTTGTCTTTTTGAATTTGTCTTTCAAGATCGGATTTATTCCTTGATTTTTCTATGTATTTGGTTACATCATCTTTATTTTCGACTTTATCTAATATTTTTTTAATAAACTGATGCTCGGGCGCAAACACCATAAAGGTTACTCCAAACACGGTGTCCGGTCTTGTAGTAAAAATTTCAATTTTCTCCCCATCAATGTCAAAAATAATGTTTGCGCCCTCGCTTTTTCCAATCCAGTTTTTCTGTGCTATTTTTATCGATTCCGGAAAATCTACTTTATCTAAACCTTCAATTAATTTTTCAGCGTAAGAAGGAATTTTTAAAACCCATTGTTTTAACATTTTTTTAATAACCGGTTTTTCACCTCTTTCGGATATTTTATTTCCGTCTTTATCAGTAATAACTTCTTCGTCAGCCAACACTGTTTTAAGATCTTCACACCACCAAATAGGAGTTTCTTTATATTCAGCCAATCCGTTTTCAAAAAATTTTAAAAAGATCCATTGAGTCCATTTATAATATTCCGGACTGCTGGTATCAATTTCTCTGTTCCAATCTATACCGTACCCCATTTTTAAAAATGACTCTTTGAATTTTTGTATGGTTTCATTTGTTATTACAGCAGGATTTATACCTGTTTTTATGGCGTAGTTTTCTGCAGGAAGTCCGAAGGCATCCCATCCCATTGGAAAAAGCACGTTGTACCCTTTCATTCTAAGATATCTAGCATAAACATCGGGGGCTGTATATCTCATCATATGTCCTGCGTGTAAAGAATTACCCGAAGGATAGGGAAACTCCGCCAATATATATTTTTTCGGCTTTTCTGAAAAATCGAAGGCTTCGTAAATATTGTCTTCAAGCCATTTATTTTTCCATTTTTCTTCTATTTTTTTATGGTCGTATTCCTTCATATTGAACATTTTGATTTTATCACAGCCCGCTATGCTCGGCATCATAGATATTTACGCATTGCAAAAGTAATTTTTTTATACTATATTAACTTGCTATGGCTAAGAAAAAAGGAAATAGAATATTAATAGGTCTTGAGTGCACAGAAACCGGTAAAAGAACCTATGTTACTCAAAAGAATCGTATGAATTCAGAGGGTAAGCTTGAGGTAATGAAGTATAACCCTCTGTTAAAGAAACATACTTTGCACAAAGAAGTTCAAAAGCTTAAATAAGTTAAAAATCTCCATAAATTAGATTGTTTTGGGCAAAAAAGCTAAAAAAGTGATAAAATAGTTGTTCGTACTGGGCATTACTATAAAATATGGAAAAAGGTAAGCTCTATATAATTGCATCTCCCATAGGAAACCTCTCTGATTTTTCATTGAGGGGAATCGAAACACTTAAGTGTGTTGATTTAGTGCTTTCTGAGGACACAAGAGAAACTGATAAGGTCCTTAAAAAATACGAAATAAACATACCTCAGATATCTTACAGAGATCAAAACCACGAGGCCGTGTTCCCTAAAATAGAAGTATCTCTTGAAAATGGTTTGGATTTAGCTTTGATTTCTGATAGCGGCACGCCACTTATTTCCGATCCCGGCTATAAATTAGTAAGAGATCTTATAAAAAAGGGGTTTGAGATTATATCTATACCGGGACCTTGCGCTGCAATATCAGCACTCGCTTCATCAGGTTTTCCTACAGATAAATTTTCGTTTTTAGGTTTTTTACCAAAAACATCAGGTGATAGGTCAAAAATTATAAGAAAATATGGAGATTTAGACTCCACCTTAATTTTTTATGAATCTCCTTTTAGGATAGAAAAATTATTAAAAGAAATTCAAGAAAATCTTGGGGAACGATATGTATGTTTAGCCAACGAAATTACAAAAGTGCACGAAAAAATATTTAGAGGAAATGTTAGCTTGTTAATAGAGCTTGTAAAAGGCAAACGTTTGAAGGGTGAGTTTGTTGTTTTGGTAGGGAAGGAAGGATTTTCAATATGAATAAAGAGGATATGCAACTCGAACAAAGACATCTGGGGATTGTTCTAAATAAAATAGAAAAAGCAAGAGATATTATAAACGAAAGTTTAGATAAGCTCGGTAAAGAAAATGTAGAAAGACTAAAAGAGCTCAGTGAGGATGGCTCGAGTTCCCGAGGTTACGGTTCAAACGATTTTGACGTTCTTTTAGAGCAGCTTCATCAAAAAAACCTATCATTTAATTTAAAAGGTAAGTACCAAACTTTAAACGAACTACAATTTCTTTCTTCGGAGCCTTATTTTTCAAGAATAGACCTTTATAGAAAAGATTCCGAAACTGACGAAAGATACTATATCGGTAAATTTTCATACACTGAGGATAGACCCATTATTACAGATTGGAGAAGCAAGGTTGCTTCAGTTTATTATAGATATAGATATCCTCAAAAAGATGTTAATTACGACACACCTTCAGGTTTAGAAGTTAGAGACCTTAAATTAAAAAGAACTTTTGAGATTCAAGATGGTGAGTTAATTAAATATTATAATAACGATTTGCAGTTAGACGAGTCTTCAATAATTAAAGAAAAAATAGAGAAGAGAACCGGTGGGGTTTTAGAAGATATTATTCAAACTATCCAGGAATCACAATTGGATATAATAGAAGCTGACCCAAGACAAGTATGCGTAGTTCAGGGCTGTGTGGGTAGCGGAAAAAGCACCGTTGCAATACATAAACTTGCTCATATATTTTTTAATTACCCTAAACTAATTCATCCGGAAAAAAGTTTGATGGTGACAAAAAGCCAAATTTTGGCAGGATATCTTTCAACACTATTTCCTAAATTAGGAATTTTTGATGTTACTTATAAAACTTTAAGGGATTTGGTTTACAACATTGTGTTTAGAGAAGAACTTAAAATTAAATTTGATTTTGATAAAGGTCAAGATACGAGTCTTTACGATAAGAAAAAGATTGAGTATGTTCAGAATCAAGTTAAAAAAGTAATTAAAAGTTACGAAGCAAAAATTATAAATATCTTTAAAGATCCCGGCTTGAAATTATATGCAAGTTTTAAATACAGTTATAACGAGACTCCTTATGAAAATATTATTGAATTACTCAAAGATACTTTAGAGGAAATTAAGATACAGAAAGAGCATTTGAAACGTAATCCTGATGGATTGAATTCTTGGTTAAATAAACAAAACTTAGTAAATCTTAAAAAAATATTAAGAGGAGCAAATAGGATTAAAAACGATCTTCAAAATAATGCCGTAAATAAAACTGTAAAAAGCCTCGGTTTGGATATTAACTCAACTCTTGATTACACGGAAGCTTTGATTTACATCTCAATATATTTGGAGTTAATTGGTATGAGGGAATATAAAAAATATGAATATTGTGTTGTTGATGAATCACAGGATTTTAGTTTGCTGGAATATTTAGTGCTTAATAAAATAGTTCTTAGGGGTAGATTTTCATTATTTGGTGATTTAAATCAGTCTTTAGAAAATGACGGTGTTAAAAATTGGGATGATATTAAATCAGTAATTACAGATGCTAAGGTTGCCAACACATTTAGTCTTGAGGAAAACTACAGAAGCACTAGGCAAATTATTGATTTTGCCAATAAAATACTAAAACCTTACACGGATAAGTATCTTCCTAAGTCTATAGATAGGGTTGGCGAAGAGCCTGCTGAGATAAATTTTTCAAATGAAAATGAAATGTTAGAAGAGTTTCGTAAATCTTTATCAGCTGATTTAAAAGATATTAAAAAAAGCATAGGGGTTATCGTTTTTGAAAATGAGAGTGTTACATTGGAAAAAGTAAAAAAGGTTATGTTGGAAGAAAAAGTAGATGAATCAGAAAATGGTTTTGTTCAACTTAAACCAAATGAAAAAATAAATTACACACCTCTTGGTATTTACTTAATGAAGTCAGATGATTGTAAGGGATTAGAATTTTCAAAAGTTTACGTTTTAAATTTAAATTTGAAGAAAATTAAAAATTTCTCTGATGCGAGAAAAGCTTTCGTTTCAGTTACAAGAGCAATGAATGAATTACAGGTTTATGGGGTAAAATAAAATAGCTTATGAAAAAAATAGTATCTTTTCAATATATTAAAAAAAATTTCAAAGTAATATCCCTTGTTATTTTTTCTTCTATTTTAAG
>CAYRRO010000011.1:0-10682 GCA_964426685.1 uncultured Candidatus Saccharibacteria bacterium | reverse complement strand
AATATCTTTATGATACTTCTTGTGTATATCCCTTAGCTGACGGTTTGTGACATGTGTGTATATCTGCGTGGTGGAAACATTGGAATGTCCCAAAAGCTCCTGAACTTCACGTAAATCTGCGCCTTCTGACAATAAACCAGTTGCATAGGTGTGTCTTAAGGTATGCGGCGTAGCATCTATCGATATACCCGATCTTTTTACATATTTTTTTATAAGTCTTTGAATACTTCTGGGTGTAATTCTTAAAGACTCACCGTCGAAATCATTTTCCTGCATTTTTTTACCGGAATATCTTATAAACAAAGGTATAAAAGGGTCAGCCCGAGTTCCTAAATACCTCTTTAACCATTTTATAGCTTCGGGTGAAAGGTAGACTGTACGTGCTTTTCTTCCTTTACCTAAAACGGTAAACTCACCTGTATCAAAATTTACCTCATCACGATTTAACGCAACAAGCTCGGAGACACGAAGGCCGGTACTATACAAAGTTTCAATTATTGCTTTATCCCGAACCCCGGACTTTTTGTCTAAATTTTGAACTTCAAATAATTTTTTCATCTGACCTGTATTTAAAAATTTCGGAATTCTATCTTCAGACTTTCCTAAAATTATTTTTTCGGGGGATAGTATTTCCAAACCTTTTTCTACGACCAAGTATCTTAAAAACGCTCTTAGTGCGACAAGGAATGTTTTTTGGGTGGATCTTTTATACTCTTGGTTGGACTTGGAACTCATTCTACGATTAAGATATATTCTGTATTTCTTTACCAAATCATCATCTATGTCGCCAAGTGTAAAAACATCTTTTTTCAAGTAATCTCTCGACCATTGAGAAAAATCAGTCAGATAGAAATGATACATTCGTATGGTGTTCTGTGACAAATTTTTTTCAATCTCGCAATATTCAAGATAATCTAAAATAACATCGTCAAGGTTTGAAGAAATTTTTATGTTAGACATGTAATGGAATTATACGACATGTGTAAGATTTTTAAAATGAAAAAAACAGACTAATTTTGCTAAAAATTTTTCCTTTGAAATATATTTGCTGAAAAGATGTAAAACATATCCGAACCTCATCCAAAATTATTCGATCAAGGCTATCTGTATCGTTGTATCAACATAAATACCATACTTAGACGATAAAAGTAACGTCAATTAGTTAAAAACGCCTTAAAATCGATTGTAGGAGCAAATCTCTTTTTTTGTTGTCACAGCAAGGTTTTTAAGGTTAGGGCGGGGTAGATATGAAATAAATAGAAGGGGCGGGGAGTGTCTGGACAAAATGCGGGATAAAAAGATTTAGGGAAGCGGTAAATAAAAAAATAAGAGGAAAGAAAAAAAGATAAACATTTAATAGAGAAGTAAGTGCAAATATTTACTACATTTATTTCAAATAATAATTCATCCAAATATAAGAATTATTTTTAGAGAAGATTTTTGAAATAGGGCTGTCCAAAACTCAATACAGGCAACGTCGTATAATGTATGTTTAACGACTTCTTGTTAGGGGTAAGGCCGTTTTAATCAAATAAGGCGTAAGCAAGACAATGGAGACTAATCCGAGGGGGAGAAGTGGAATAAACGCACGTGAATTAATTAATATTATTCTCTGTTTTTTATTTATTTTAATTAATTTAATTATTATTTATTTTCACGCACTTAAGACAACAAATCTTTTTATTTCTTCTTGATTTATGCATTAACGCACATTGAGTTATCCACATCCCCTACTCCGGATAAGTATGACAATCCTACAAAACACATGTATGACAATCGTACAAAAGAAATATATGACAAATCTACTGGAAAATGGGTTATTTTTACATAATCAAATACTATAAGTCCTATAGTATTATCACTTAGTCCTATAGTGTGACAAACTTACCGCAATCCTCGTTGTAATTTCCCTACTCCACTTCCCCACTATTTGCCTGTATAACAACAATAAATGAAGGTCAATAATTATAAAATATTGAAATAATACTGATAAAAAGTATTTAGTTAGGGTTTAAAAAACAAAAGCAATATTATAAAGATAACTGTTATTAACAAATGCCTTATTATAATCCTTCGGGATATCTCGTTTTTAAGATGTGCCGATACATAATTTAAGATAAACAAAAGAACAGATGAAGTAAACAAGGCTCTCAAAAAGTCTTCTGAAGGAAAAAAAGACACCCCTAAGGAAGTGACAAATAATATAAAAAATGAGAGGAAGCAAATGTAAACCCTCTCCCCTACTTCTATCTTCTTAGCATCCGGTTCAAACCTATAAACCCACAACTGATAATAAGTAAATAAAAAAGATATTGATGAAATTATTAAAGAATGCGTAAATGTGACTATATTAAGTTTAAATATACCTGCAAAAAGAGGTATAGCTACAATTACCTGAAGTATCTGACTCCATGTCACTGCCACCCTGTAAAGAGGTATTATCTCTTCCCTATCGTTTACCACCAAAAATATGTTATCCGCAAGAGAAACTAAATAGTATATTCCCGAGAAAAAAGCTACTACAAAAATTTTGAAAACATACCCCAAGTTCGGATAAAATTTTAAAGACAACATACCTCCGAAGATAACACCTAAAGGCATTATTATGCTGTAAATAAAATTTTCTTTTTTTATGCCGGTTGAATGTGATATTAAGGAACCGGATACTACCAAAACAAAGGATAAAAAAGCTAGTTGAATTCCGTTTAATTCAATCAAGTTCTGAGAAACAATGTATATAAATATGCCGACAAGAACCGACTGTATAAAATATTTATTTTTCTTAGCTAGTTCAATTTTAACTGGTTTGAACATACTAATTTTTCTTCGGGCAGGGCTCTAGTAGAACTTTTTTTACATAGCAAAGAGCCATAGCTACCGCATCATTAGCATCGTCTGATTTTATTTTATCTTTTAATTTAAATATCTTTTTAACTGCTTCCTGCATAACTTTCTTATCAGATCTACCGTAACCGGTCAAAGCCAATTTTGCCTCAAGAGCGGTGTATTCACTCACCTTTACATTCTTTTTAGCGGCACTAAGCATACTTATACCCCTTGCCTGACCAACTGCAATAGCGGTCTTAGCATTGGTGTTAAAGAAAAGTTTTTCAATTACCATCACATCGGGTTTAAATTTTGCCAAAATATCACTTAAATTGTTATATAGAAACTTAAGCCTATTCTCAGGCTCTAAGTCGGGATGAGTTATAAGTACATTACTCTCTAATAGACTTATTTTTTTCCCTTTATCATCGGTCTTTATTATTCCGTAACCCATCTTCGCTGTGCCCGGGTCTATGCCAATTATTATCATTCTTCAGGTAGTTGAAAATTTACAAATACATCTTGAACGTCATCGTTATCATCAAGCTCATCTAATATTGCTTCCAAACTTTTTGTTGCAGATGAGTCAACCTTAACTGTATAACTTGGATTATCGGGATCAGGTGAAAAAATATACGCCGTGCTTCCTAAACCGCCTAAAGAACCCCCATGTTTACTAAATATATTCCTAACCTCAGCCACTGTTCTGTTAATGTTGTCTGTTAACGCTTTGACATAAAAGGCCTCTCCATTTGGTCCAAAACCTTCGTAGATGGTTTCAAAAAAACTCACAGAACCCCCCTGACCCGAGCCTTTATCTATCGCCCTATCAATATTCTCCTTGGGCATTCTTGCCTCTTTCGCTCGTTCAACAGCCAATCTTAAAGACGGATTTGAATCTACATCAGCACCATTTTTAGCAGCAACAGTTATCAACCTGCTCATTTTGGAAAATATTTTGCTTTTTTTAGCATCTGTTACCTCTTTTTTTCTTTTTATATTAGCCCATTTAGAATGTCCTGACATAAAAGATATATTAACACACTTTAATTAGATTTTATTCAAAAATGTTACTTAATTTTAAAAAATCACTTATTGACAAATTTTTTTATTTTTATATGCTATCACTTATGAGTTTTAGCCTCGCAGTACTAACAAAAAGGGCTATTGAGGCGTCATTAAAGCAAAAATGGGCCGAAGCAATTAATTTAAATTGCGATATATTGAAGGCATACCCAAACAATATTGATGCAAAAATCAGGTTGGGAAGATGCTATCTTCAAACAAAGGAGTTTTCAAAAGCTAAAAAATTTTTCAAAGAGGTTTTAGAAAAAGATCCTATAAATTCGATTGCTTTAAAAAATTACGATTTAGCAAAAAATCAAAAAACCGAGTGCAACGGAAATGGCGCTAAATTAAGTACAAAAGCTTTGTTAAAAGAACCTGGAACATCGTGCGAATCTACTTTTCAAGTAATATCCAAGAACGTAAAAAAGGGCGACATAACTTCCGGAGAAGAATTACCTATAAAAATAAAGAAGAACAAGGTGGAAATCTATTTTAATAAAAAGAAAAAAGCGGTTTTGATTGGCGAAATAACAGACGAATATATAAATAAGAGACTAATATGTGCGTCAGATAAACAAGCAAGTATTAAAGTTACTTACATAAAATGGACGGACAAAGATATCACGGTTTTAATAAAGGCCTCTATACCAATATTCAAACCCGATAAAGTGGAAATAAGGCCTTATTTGAGAAAAGGCACTATAGAAGAACCCGAGATAGAAATAGAAATGGAAAGTGAAGAGGAAATTGAATAAATAATTACCTCAAATCATCATCTCCCATTATATTATCAATATATTCTGTTTTGGATTTATCTTCCTTAATATCAGATTTTTCAACTTTTTTTACTTTTAATTGTTTTAAATCTTGGTCCTTTTTAACAAATTTTGAACTTTTTTCTTCAGAAGCATTAGTCACAGGTGTTTTTTTGATAATCGGTTTATTTTTTATAGGTTTTTTATCGCTATAAACTTTAGTGTCGTTTTTTTCTTTAAATTCTTTATTATTTATCTTGGACGGCTGGTTTAATTGACTATTTTCATTAAAAACCTTCTCTAAAGAGGCAAAAGGTACCTTGGGGTTCTGTGCGGGAATTAAGGCCGAAGCTCTGTTATTTAATTCTGCTTTGTGATACTCAGCGGAAGCGTCGGATATCTTGTAAGTACCTATATCAGTAAGTAAATACCACTTCCCTTCTTTCTTCGTTAAAACACCTTCAACAGTCTTCCTCTCTACCCTATCTATCTGTTTAAAAATCTGCCTTCCTGAATCCGTGAATACTTTTAAAATATCTCCGTAAACGAGTTTAGATTTTGCAGCGTAGTTTGAAGGGACCTCTGTTTTTCTTCCGTCTTGGGCTATTAAATACTGACCATCGAAAACCCCCTCAGTACCGGGTATACTTTGATAATGAGTTCTTCTGTCATCGCTTTCTAATATCTCAATAGCGTTTTGAACTTTTTCTAATTGATTTAAAGCAGCTTGTACCAAATTTTTTATATTCTCATACTTCTTTTGATAATTACCCTGAAAATCAAAACTATCCTTTGTTTGATCTTTATTTTCCAAATTATCCGACATTTTTACTCCTCCGTACTCTCTAAATTTATATCCTTTTTAACCTCATTTATATTCTTATCTGAATATTCCTGAGCTATGGCCAAACCTTTATCAAATCTTGTAGTAAGCCATTTGTTAATTCTACCCTCAACCATATCCCTTTGTACAGAGTATTTCTCCCTACTCCTCTGTAAAACCTTCTCCCTGTTATTTGTTTTTTTAACAACAAAATCATCAGCCCAGGGAACTATTATTTTAGCCGAAAAGGGATGGGAAGTCATCCCGTCTACCATTAGCTTAGTGTACACTTGGAATCTTTCCAAAGATATTATGTCTTCCTCTCCAAAATAAGGGGCAAATTCTTTTGCTAATTCTTTGGCATCCGGAGCACCTAAGGAAAAGGTCATTATTGTACCTACATTTCCATAAACAGCTTTTAGAAGGTTCTCAGGAAGCTGTCCTGTAAACTGGTGGGTTAGATTAAGACCTAATTTATATTTCCTGGATTCTGATAGTATCTCTTCAAAACTACCGGTAGCAAAATTTTGAAACTCATCGACGTACAAATAGAAGGGCTTTCTTTTGTCGTTTGGTATTTTTGCTCTCTGTAAGGCATAAAACTGTATCCTAGAGACTAATAAAGCACCAAGAAGGTTAGCGTTATCCTGACCGATCTTACCCTTTGATAAATTCATCAATAATATCTTTCCTGAATTCATAGCGTCCCAAATATCTATAGTGGATTTTCTTTGACCTAATATATTTCTTATTGTAGTCGAAGCCAAAAACCTATTTACTTTATTCTGTATAGGGGAGATTGCTTCGGTGACTAATTTTTGATTACCCTTCATTTGTTTAAATTCCTCGGCCCAAAATTTTTGAACTAACGGGTCTCTTACAAAATGCAAAATATAATTTAAATAATTTTGATCTTCGAGCAACCTAGTAATACCGAGCATTGTAGTACCTGGAACCTCCAACAAAGTTAAAACACAGTAGTTTAACAAATACTCTAATCTTGGTCCCCAAGAAAAATCAAAATGCTGTTTTATTGCGGATACCAAACCGGAAGCCATCAAATTCTTTTGGGAAGGGTCATCTATCTCTAGTAAGTTCAAGGCTACAGGAAAATCAGTATCCGAAGGATCCATATAAATTACATCTTCAACCCTATTATCCGGAATTCTGTCAAGAATATTTTCAATTGTTTCCCCGTGAGGATCCAAAATTGCAGCTCCTTGCCCGTTCGCGATATCCTGTGACAACATAGTAACAAAAAGGGAGGATTTTCCGGTCCCTGACTTCCCTATAACATAAAGATGCCTTAATCTATCGTCGTTATCATTTCTGATACCGAACTTAACCGACCTGTTTCTATACATAGTTTCGCCTATGTAAGTACAATTTTCTATCGGCAAATTATTTGGAGGCTCGGACTTTCTCGAATAAATCCAAGAAATATTTGGAGTGTCTATGTGTGAAAGAGGAAAATGATAAATAGAAGCCATTTCTTCGGTATTTAAAATTATTGACCTTTCAGAATCAAACTCTCTTTTTTTATAGGCATCTAAAACCGATTGCTTGTTGTCTTCGTTTTTACCTATAAAAGTATTTAGACTTGTACCTGAAAATTGCTCCAGTGAAGCAGTTATCGATCTTAAATTTGCGTCTACCCTATCCGGCTGTATTGAAGCTGAGACAGCTCTTATTACAGTGTCAAAACCCATTCTGGATAACTTATTTTCAATAGCCTTTAATTCTGTTTCTTTTGCAGCACTTATTTTAGGAGGAGCAGTTATATACTTTCCCTTGACCTCTGCTCCCTCAGTAGGCTTGGAAAAAAGACCTGTAAGAACTCCTGCGGTAATTTCAAATAACTCTTTTTTTATGACATCAAAAAAAATATTGTAAACACTCTTGGTTTTTCCCGGATCCTGACCTTCCCTAACCTTGTTAACATAATCAAAACCATCCTGCTGCCATTTATCTGCTATCGGTCTTGATAAAACCTGAATCCAAACCTCTTCCCCGGCTTTTAAATTAGATACCGAAGATGATATTGAAGACATAGGGTCAGTTTCAAAATCTCTAAAACTCTTTATCGGGTAATAATCCGGTCTAGAAAAAACTATACTGGAAATTTTATAGTCGGTATGAGAAGTATTTATTGCAGGAGTGTAGTCTGATACAACACTTATATTAGATGTGGGATATTGAGCGTATATTTGACTTTCTACAAAACTTAAAACAGAAGCCGGGGTTGTGACGTAAAATCTAATACCTCTTTCTCCGGAAGCTACCATTTCAAAAGACAATGACTCTTGAATAGACGGGTCGTCTTTTAAAAGACCGTGCAAAGCTGAAAACATATTTTCTGCGCTTAAAGAAGAAGCTTGTATGTCTCTCTTTTCCTCGTCATTTCTGCTCAACTGAACCTCTAAGATTACCCTTTCGGATCCGAAGTAACCCTCTGTTTTAGATTTTTTTGTTTTAAGCCTTAGGTATATTCCTAAAATTAATGCAAAAAAACCTAAAAATAAAGCTATATAATTTTTTATTTCCATTTTATATATTAAAAACCTTCAACTACAATCGGTAAACAATTTAATTTAGGGTATAAATAAACCCCCGCCCTCTGACGAGCCCCTTTTGGGGCAAGTCCGATGGATAAAGAAAAACCTAAAAACCAAGTTAAACTAAGAAATTAAACTTTTCTTCGGGGTATAAATAAACCCCCGCCCTAATTTGGGACGGGGGATAGAAAGGAGAGAGTACTGCTAATATACTAATACAAATCCTCAGAACTGTCAAATCCAAAAATGACCACAACATCCGACCTATCCACTTCATTCTCAACATAAACCCCGGCTTCATCCTTACTTACAATATTATCTATTTTGAAAACCCTTGATAAAAATCCGGTTGTCTGAGAATTAACATCGTCAGTTATTATGACACTTTTGTCGTAAGTTCTAGCAGTACTGTTAGTAGCTACTACCCTACCCCCATAGTTCTCTATCACCCTTGTGCCAAAAGATGCAAGACCGCTGTAATTTGTTCCATTAAGAACCGATATATTTTTCTTTTCACCCGCTACATTGGAGTCAAAAGTTACCTCTCTTATAGAACTATCAAAAAAATCTGTATTTTCAAATGATTGCGGAAAGTTCTTATCTTCAACTACTCTGTCGGAGGGCAAAGAATTTATAAAAGACATAAGGTCATAAAACTCCCTTATATCAAGGTCGGTTTTAAAAGAACCGTCCAAACCGGACACATCCCGAAGACTACTAAAACTAAGGACGTCTCCTTCATGCCAAAGATTATCAAAAAACTCATTGTGTTCCCAATCGGTTAATAAAAATTTATCTACTTTGAAACCAAAGAGTTTTAAAACAGACCTGTTTATATAATCGGCACCCGATATAAACCTATCACTCGAATTCAAAGATCCTAAAGCGAAAATTCGACTCAAAAATTCATTGCCAAACTTACCCGGAAGTGAAAAGTTTTTATCTACAGGTAAATCGTATATAGATACTTTTTTATTGTTTTTATTAAAAATTATGAAATTTACTTTCTTTACAACAATTGGATCCCTTTTCATGTCCTCGACAACAATGTAAGAAATTGTAGGAAGTAAATCATCTGATATTGAATAACTGGTTGAAGAAGAAGCAGACGCAAATTTTTGATTTAGATATTTATAAAAAGTGTATGAAAATAATAAACCTAAAGAGAAAAGGAATACCAACAACACTAAACCAATCCTTAGTATTCTTTTTCTAACAGAGCGGTTAAAGGATGCTTTAGAACCGGACCTGTATTTCCTTTGGGCAGGAGAATTTTTCATAGATATATCTGATATATCATATTATATTTTGAATTCGTTTGGCAAGGGGGATTTAAAACGGGAAAATTTTAAGGTTTCAGGATGGATAAAACCTAAAATCTCCGCATGCAACATTAGCCTATTAAAAACAAAACTATCAATTTCGAGTAAGTTTGTTGCGCAATATATTATATCTCCTGCTACGGGATGTCCGATAGATGACAAATGAACTCTTATTTGATGGGTTCTTCCAGTTTTGGGAAAAACTCTTACTAGAGTATAAGAATTACCTTTGATAATTTTTGTATGTATCTTCTCTATTTTCGTAAAAGCTGATTTTCCATCGGATACAACAGCTATTTTTAAAGGATTTTTAGGATTTCTGGATAAGGGGGCATCAATTTCAATAATCTCATCTTCTATCTCCCCATGAACTACTGCAACGTACTCTTTGAAGGTTTTTCTTTGTTTAAATTGCTGTAGAAGATAATGGAAAGTGTCCGTGTTCTTTGCTGCAGCAACAATTCCAGAAGTATCTTTATCCAGTCTGTGCACTATTCCCGATCTTCCCAGATACTCCTCATCTGAAATATTAGAATAAAGCTCGGGGTGTGTTTTTTCTAAAATATCCTGCAAAGTCGTTTCTTTGTAGGTATTTGACCTATTTACAACCAATCCCGAAGGTTTATCCAATATTAAAACGTTATTATCTTCAAATATTATTTTTACTTCTTTTTCCATATACCAATAATTACAAAAATTATACCTGTCGTAATAAAAAAATCAGCTATATTAAATTTAAATAAACTTAGAAAATTAAAGTAATCCCTAACGCATCCGTATCTCGCCCATTCATAGATATTACTTAATCCACCTAAAGATACGAAAAAAACCCCGATATCGAGAAAAATATTTTTCTTAAAACTTTTTTTAACAAATAATACGAATAAAAGTAAAAAAACTAAGGATAAAAAAACGAACAACCACAACGACAAGTAGTTGGACAAAAGATAATTACAATTGTAGGTAACTTCAAACACTATAAATTCTTCTCTAACATCTCGTCTTCTTTAATATCTTCAATTTGAGAATGATCGGTGGCACAATCTATGCAAGTGGTAGCCTCCGGGTAAGCCTCGAGCCTGGCTTTATCTATAGGTTTTCCGCAAACCTCGCATTTTCCGTAGTTACCGATATTAATTCTTGCAAGAGCTTTTCTTACCTGAATCCTTAAACTTTTTACGTTATGTAACATAGCATCAGTGACATTTTTACTCGTATCCTCTAAAACATCATCTAAGGTCTCGGCGTTATCTGTCTCCCTTCCCTGCTGAAGATAAGGGTCGTTCTGAATCAAAGACTTTTGCTGTTGAGAAAGTCTCTTATCCTTGCTAAT
>CAYRRO010000010.1:0-12478 GCA_964426685.1 uncultured Candidatus Saccharibacteria bacterium | reverse complement strand
TCCGAGCTTTTTGGTGAAAAAATCGACATTGTCCCTTATTCAGATAGTTTGGAAAAATTCATAGCCGCAAGTTTATCTCCTGCTAAAGTAACAGAAGTAGAGCTTGAACGAAAAGAAAAAAGAGCTGTTGTTACTGTTCCCGAAGATCAGCAAAGTTTAGCCATAGGAAAAGAAGGTCAAAACGCAAGATTAGCCAACAAGCTTACAAAATGGAAAATAGATATAAAGGGTGTGGCAGGAATATTTTCAAGTGAACAGGCTATTGAAGGTAGTGAAAAAGTTGAAAAAGACGATAAAGTTGTTGGTGTGTGGGACGCCGAGATAAAAAAATACAACGAAGCTGAGGAAATAAAGAAAAAAGAAGAAGTGGTCGAGGAAAACAATACCTCCGAACAACCTGAAGCTTCAGAAGACGCTGTAGAGCCCGAAAAAACTGAAGAAACATTGCCCGATCAAGAATAAAATTAGATTTGGTAAGATGACGTCTTTAAAATTTTTTGATCAAATAATGATTGAAAAAAGTGTAATATTAAATTGCTTGTATAAACTATGTCTGAAGACATTAAAAATAAAACTGAAGATTACATCAGAGCTCCCATTGTCACCATTATGGGACATGTCGATCATGGTAAAACAAGCATTCTCGATCGTATAAGAAAAACTAATGTTCAGGAAAAAGAGTACGGCGGTATTACACAACATATTGGTGCTTACCAAATTTCTCATAACGGTAAAAAAATAACTTTTATAGATACACCCGGCCATGCAGCATTTACTCAGATGAGAGCTCGGGGAGGGAGGGCTGCAGACCTAGTTGTATTAGTTGTAGCTGCTGAAGAAGGGGTAAAACCTCAAACTAAAGAAGCCATTTCACATATTAGAGCAGCAAAAGTTCCTTTTATTGTAGCTATAAATAAAATAGACAAACCCGGGGCGGACCCGAGAAAAGTAAAACAGGAATTAGCTCAGGAAAATATTCTTGTAGAGGATTGGGGTGGTAGTGAGATTTGCGTTGAGATGTCGGCAAAAACCGGAGAAGGGATGGACACTCTTCTTGATGCTATATTGCTTTTATCTGAAATGATTTCGATACCGGCTGACCCTTTAGGTGAGATGGAAGCCATAATTATTGAATCCCGACTTGATAGGAAAAAAGGTGTGGTGGTTTCTTGTATTTTAAAAAATGGAACTTTAAGAGTTGGAGATACAGTTTCAGCTTCGGGAATTAATGCAAAAATAAAATCAATGACCGGATATGACGGAAAAATAATGAAGGAAGTCGGTCCTTCGGACCCTGTAGAGTTGCTCGGGTTTAGCACTGTGCCTCATGTAGGAGATATTTTATTAATGAAGGGAAGTGAGTTAGCTGAGTTATCCAGGGACGACAATAAAATAGAGATTATTGGAAAAGACGCTAAAAGAATGGTTTCAATGGTCTTAAAAGCCGACACCGAAGGTACGCTGGAAGCTGTTAAGGCAAGTTTGTCAAATTTGGTTACTTCATCAGCCGAGACAACCTATGCTTTAAAACTGCTTCACACAGGGACCGGGGATATTACCGAATCAGATGTAATGCTTGCTCAAAGTGTAAAAGGCGTGGTTGTAGGTTTTGATATAAGAATTTCTCCGGCAGTTGAAGATTTGGCAGAATCCTTAGGTGTTTTTATAAAATCTTACAGAACTATTTACGATCTTATTGATGATGCCGCAAAATTCCTGGAAGGAACTGCCGTGAATGAGATGTCAAAAGTAAAGGGTAGGGCTAAAGTCTTAAAAATATTCAAACTTGAATCAGGCGACATCATTGCCGGGTGTAAAGTTCTTGCAGGAGCTTTAAAAGTAAAATCACGTATAGCTATTTACAATAAAAATCCTGCAGACCTTATAAAAGAAGACGAGCCGTTATTTTACGGTTCCGTAAAAAAATTAAAAAAAGGAAAAGATGATATTGATATTGCCGGTAAGGACAATGAATGTGGAGTTCTTCTAAAACCTCAATTTGAGGAAATCGCTTCAGACATGTACTTGGAAGTTTTGTAGTCTTTAGATATTCCTTTATATTTTTATTTCCGTATTTTCCTTTTCATTACAGCGTTTTTAATAATTTCCTGATTTTTTTAACCCCACACCCAGCGCTATCGCTATTTGACACTATAGGGCTAAAGTTGTACAATTCTTCAGGTTCTGGTATAGTGTTCCATCCTCTACTTATTATGTGTTCCCTGCTCGAGTAAATTTTAAATTAAATATGAATTCTGAATTTGATAAAACAAACCAAATACTGAGACTTATTGAAGAGGCAAGAAATATAGTGATTCTTCCTTCTAAAGTTGCGGGTATAGACTCTTTTTCATCCGCAGTCGGTCTTTATTATATGTTAAAAGCTGGGGGTAAGGAGGTAACTATTTTATATCCCGGTATGATTCCCGAGAATTTTGGAAATATTGATGATGTGAATATTGCTGATAATTCTTCGGCAAGAGAACTTGTAGTCTCAGTTGATTATTCCAATACCGCCGCTACAAAGGTAAACTATTCAACTGAAAACGATGTTTTACGTTTTTCATTGTCTCCTGTGGAAAGAGATTTTGACTTATCAAGAGTAAAATCTGAAATCAAAGGTTACGATTTTGATTTGATAATAACTGTAGGAGCTCCTTCAAGGGAAGACCTTGGAAGATTATTAGAAGATGTGGGAGGAAGCTTTGGCGGAGTTGATATTTTGAATATTGATAATTCTGAAAGAAATCAAAGATACGGTAATATAAATGTAGTAGAACCAGGTTTTGACAGTATAAGTTTGCTTGTATTAAACCACGCTATTAAATGGGAGCTTGTGGTTTCAAGCAAGGTTGCTGAGGCTTTACTTAAAGGAATTTCTAAGAGAAAGGGTATTTAGTTATTGATTTATTAAGTTTGTTTTGGTATATTACCATAGTTAATTATGGCTTTAACTAAGGAAAAAAAGGCACAGATAATAAAAACCAGCAGGCTACATGATGCTGATACAGGATCACCTGAAGTTCAGGTTGCTATCCTTACTGAGGCTATTGCCAAACTTTCCGATCATCTTAAAACCCATAAAAAGGATAATCACTCCAGAAGAGGCCTTCTTCAAATGGTTAACAAAAGAAGAAGGTTAATATCCTATCTTAAGGGAAAAGACGATGAGAGATATAGCCAATTAGTTGAAAAAATTGAGCTGTCTAAGTAAGGACAGCCGTAAAAATTAGGATAGTGGGTCTTATTCATTGGATTAGGAGGCAGGCTATTATGCATTGGGTGCATAATATTTTGAATCTTAATCCTCTAGATAACAAACCCCTATGTAAGAAAAAATGAATAAAATTGTAAGAAAAGAAACCAATTTTGCTGGTAAGAAACTTATTTTCGAAACCGGAGAATTAGCTTTAAGAGCAGATATGTCTGTTAAAGCAACTTATGGAGACACAGTTCTTCTTGTAACCGCTGTTTCAGGAGACCCTTCTCCCGAGGCTGACTTTTTAGGTCTTAGAGTCCAGTACGAAGAGAAACTTTATGCCAGTGGTAGTATAAAAAGTTCGAGATTTGTTAAAAGAGATGGAAAAGCAACTGATGATGCAGTTATAGCCAGAAGATCGATAGATCATGCTATCAGACCATTGTTTCCTAAAGATTATATGGACGAGGTTCAAATCGTTGTGACTGTTCTTTCTCTTGATGAGGACGCGGACCCCGAGTTTTTGAGTATGTTAGCTACTTCAGCTTGTTTACAGGCAAGTAATATTCCATTTTCAGGCCCGATGGCTTCTGCCAGAGTCGGCTTGATAGACGGTAATTTAGTTTTATCCCCTACATTAAAACAATTAGAATCCGAAAGTGATTTGGATATGATGGTTTCTTTCGTAGGTGATGATAAAAGATTTTTAGCCGCAGAAGTTGAAGCAAACGTACTTCCCGAAGAAAAAATCTTGGAAGCGGTAAATTTTGCCAGAGATAATATTGATGATTTATATAACTTCATGGACGAGTTTGTTAAAGAGTTAAATCCCGAAGGTAAAAAATATGAGTATATTTCAAGATTCCCGTCAGAGGAAATTATAAATGCTATTTCAGATTTAACTATGAGCAGGGTTGAGGAAATTATGAAAGAGAAAAACTTAACTGAAGGTAAACAGTTAATGAGCGAAAAACTAACTGAACTCAAAGAAGAAGCATTCAAGAATTTTGAAGGTACTTATAAAAAATCAGATATGGAAATGGCCTATGAGTTGATAAAGAAAAAAGTTATGAGAAAAATAGTACTTGATGAGGGAAAAAGAATTGACGGTAGAAAAGTTGATGAGGTCAGGCCTTTATCAATAAAAACAGGTATTTTACCAAGAACACATGGAAGTGCTTTATTTACCAGAGGTGAAACTCAAGCTCTCACTGTATGTACATTAGGTTCTCCTTCTGACGAACTTTTAATTCAGGATATGTACGGAGAAAGAAGAAAAAGATATTTGCATTATTACAACTTCCCTCCATACAGTGTAGGCGAGGTAGGTAGATTTGGTGCTCCTAATCCAAGAGAGATCGGTCACGGTATGATAGCTGAAAAAGCTTTGAGACCGGTAATACCGAGCCAAGATGAATTTCCTTATACAATAATGTTGGTTTCAGAGATTATATCCAGCAACGGTTCTTCATCTATGGCTTCAACATGCGGCTCAACTCTTTCGTTGATGGACGCAGGTGTTCCTATTAAAGATATGGTCAGCGGAGTTGCGATGGGACTTATTGTTGAAGACGATTCTTTTTCAAGATATCAAATATTAACTGACTTATCAGGTGAAGAAGACGCAAACGGTTACATGGATTTCAAGATGACCGGAACCATTAGAGGAGTTACAGCAATTCAATTAGATGTAAAAGTAAAAGGAATTCCTATGGATGTTCTTCCTAAGATTATTGAACAATCAAAAGAAGGAAGACTTTTTATCTTAAAAGAAATGCAAAAAGTTATTGATACTCCGAGGGCTGAGGTTTCTCAATATGCACCTAAGACTGTAACCACAATGATAGATCCTGATAAAATCGGTATGGTAATAGGATCTGGCGGAAAAGTAATTAGGGAAATTCAGGAAAAAACTCAGTCTGAGATTTCAATTGAAGAAGACGGTAAAGTAGTTATTTCTTCGGTCGATAAAGAAAAAGCTGAAGAAGCCTTAAAAATAGTTGAAGGGATGACCAGAAATATGCAGGTCGGTGAGATTTTTGAAGGAACCATCAAGGAATTATTGGATTTCGGAGCTCTAGTGGAAGTTTTACCCGGAAAAGTAGGGTTACTTCACGTTAGTGAGATAACTGATACATTTGTTGAAAATGTTGATGAGTGGTTTAAAGTTGGCGATGTTGTAAAGGTAAAAGTAATAAGCGTCGGGGACGAGGGTAAGTTCAGTCTTTCCAAAAGAGCTGCCGATGATCCGGATTATGTTCCGACTGAGAGAAATAACAACGGGCGTAGAAATGGAGGCAGGAACGGTAATTTCAGAAATGATAATCGAAGAGACAGAAGAAGATAAATCTTGTTCTTGTTTAATCTGTAAAAATTCTGGAATCAAGTTCATAACTGCTTTATAATAAATGAGATGAAAAGAATCTGCCCATTTTGTAAATCAGAATTGACTGCAAGTAGCCATCATTTTTGTGAGTATTGCGGAAATGAATTGCCTGAAGAGCTTTATTTGAAGCCTGAAGAACCTGTCTCAGGAAAAACACCATCTCCTTACAGCGAGGGTGTTAAAATTTCGGAAAAACCTGTTAAAAAAGATACTACTCTTAATAAAGTATCCCGTGGTATTAGTATTAGAAGTGTCGTTGGAGGTATTTTGATGGGTATGTCTATAAGTACAATGATTTTCTTACTTGTTCAAACTGATTTTCTGAAAACGTTATCAAATAAAACAAATGTTAAAACTCCTGACACTGTAAAAGTTCAAAAATCTAATGAAAACTCTGAGGTTACAAAACCGGATAATTCATCTGAAACAATAGTGAAAGATAATTCTCAAAGTTTGGGTTTGAATCTTCAATCAGGAATCTTTGGTCAAAATGACGTTTACAGTTATATTCCTTACGATTTCTCCTTATATGTTGAAATCTCAGACTCCGAAACCTTTGATCCTTATTTTAGCTTTTTAGGCGGGGAGTTTTTTACCCTGGCTGAAAGTTTAAAAGGCAAAATAGAATCTTCCTATTCTGCTTTTTATATGAAAAAAGGTTTATCGAGTGGGTGGGTTTTAATTGCCTTTCCGTCAGATAATTCCCTTGAATTTTCAGGGTACAAGGATATCACCGTTGACATCGAAGATAATGTTTTGCTTATTTCCTATGAGCCCGAACTTATAGATCAGGTAAAATTGGCAAAATCAGAAATCGAAAAAAATATGTCTGTACATCCTTCATTTGTTTCTGTTAGAAATATAATTTCGAAAGAAGGTCAGGTGTTTTTATTGAAAAAACAGGGAGACGGCGATATTGTGTTAGATGAGGCCATAAGAAATACCCTGTCTGAAGAATTTAAATCAATTTTAAATAGTTTTAAGGAATCAGAAGATTCTTATCTGGTAGTAAAATAATGGAGAAAAAAGATTTTTTATTTGAAGAATTAAATACACTGTCTAAAAAAATTAAAGATACAAAGGGAATGCCCGAAGATTTGACGGTCCGATTAGTTCAAATGTTGGACAGGTTGGATAGAATGGCAAATTTGGGTCACTACGCTTCTGAGTTTGATACTTTGTCCAGATATATAGAAACTGTCACCTCTATTCCCTGGTTTGAAGAAACAAAAGATATTTTGGATTTGGAGAACGCTAAGGAAAGTATGGAAAGAAACCATTACGGTATGCAATATGCTAAAGATAGAATATTGGAATACCTTTCTACTTTGATTTTATTGTCACAAAGAGGAGAGAAAGCTGTCTCAAAATCTCCCATACTTTTGTTGGTAGGTCTTCAAGGGGTTGGTAAGACAACTTTAGCTTACTCTTTAGCTGAAACTCTCGGTAGAAAGTTTGAAAGAATTGCCATGGGTGGTATTGGTTCTTCCACTGAATTGAGAGGTAGAAGCAAGTCATTTCCGGAGGCCGAACCAGGTCAGATTATAAAAGCTATAACTAGAACAGGTGTTACAAATCCACTTATTCTTTTAGATGAGATTGATAAAGCAAGTGGTGAGCAGGGTTTAAGATCCGATATTATGGCAATTTTGTTGGAAATTTTAGATCCCAAACAGAACGTGGCTTTCAGAGATCATTACATAGATTATCCGATAGACCTGTCGAATGTACTTTTTATATGTTCTGCAAATACAACAGGTACGCTTTCCGCAGCTCTTATGGACAGAATGGAAATTATAAAAATGCCCTCTTACACCGACCAAGAAAAGATAGTTATTGCAAGAGAGTATTTACTACCTCAGATTATTCAAAAATCCGGACTAAAGCCCGAAGAATTGCAGATTGATCCTGATTTATGGCCCGGAATCGTAAGGCCTTTCGGATATGATTCCGGTATTAGAAGCTTAGGTAGGACTTTAGAGTCTATTTGCAGGAAAGTTGCTCGGGAGATAGTAGAAGGAAAGGTAACGGAAGTTAAACTTACATCTGATAATTTAAAATATTATCTGCCCCAATAAATAATGGATAAAGAAAAGTTACTAAAAGATATAGCGACGAGTATAGAATCCTGCAAGAAATGTAGGTTGTACCAAACTGCTAATAAGGCTGTTCCGGGCGAAGGTAATGTAAACTCAAAAATAGTATTTATAGGCGAAGCTCCGGGATACTATGAAGACATTTCCGGACATCCTTTTGTTGGAAGAGCAGGTAAATTATTAGATGAGTCTTTGAAAGAGATTGGTTATAAAAGAGAAGATATTTGGATTGGAAACATTATAAAACACCGCCCTCCTGAAAATAGAGAACCTCTTCCTGACGAAATTCTTGCCTGTTCTCCTTTTCTAGATATGCAACTGCAAATAATCTCTCCGAAAATTATTGTTACATTGGGTAGATATTCTATGAACCATTTTTACCCAAGTGGGAAAATATCTGTTGATAGGGGAAATTTAGTAAGGGCAGGTAAATATTATATTTATCCCGTTTATCATCCTGCTGCCGCTTTAAGGAACGGTTCGATGATGGCTGATTTTAAAAAAGATTTCAAAAAAATACCTGAAATGCTAGCTAAAGCAGAGGAGTTCTTACAAAAAGGTAATTTTGAATTAGATGGTTCAAATAACCCTATGAGTGTAGATGGACAATTGACCATAGGGCTGTAAAATTAATAAGTTATTTAAAAGGAATTGCAAAAAAATATGAATTACGATATGAAAAGAAAAAATGAAAATATACAAGAACATTCCAACAGACCTGTTCTTAAAGTAATAATGATAGGTGGGACTGAGAAAGTTAATAAAAATATGACCGTTTATGAGTACGGTGATGAGATTATAGTAGTGGATTGTGGAATAGGGTTTCCGGACATTTTTGATATGCCGGGAGTTGATACTTTAATCCCTGATTTTGATTACTTACTAAAAAACTCGCATAAAATTAAAGGGGTTTTTATTACCCACGGACATGAAGACCACGTTGGGGCTGTACCTAACTTGTTAATGGAACTTCCCAATGTACCTATATATGCAAGTAAATTAGTCGGCGAATTTTTAAAAGTAAAACTTTCTGAAAAAGCTTTTAGTGATGTTGGTAGAAATTTTAGTTATCATCTTTTTAATCCTGAGTCAGGGGTAGTAAATTTAGGGCATTTTAAGATATCTGCTTTTAGAACTAATCACTCTATCCCCGAAACTATGGGGATTGTCATAAATACACCGGAAGGTGTTTTGTTGCATCTTGCCGATTATAAATTTGACGAGAACCCTGTTTTAGACAAACCGGCAGATGTGGATACTATGGAAAGATTGGGCAGAGAAGGTGTCTTGTGTCTTATTTCGGATTGTTTAGGAATTACATCTGAAGGCCATACAAAATCCGAAAGTACTTTAGCAAGTACTTTTCATGAATTATTTGCACGTGCCGGAAATCGTCAAATTTTAGTGACGACCATGTCTTCGAATATATCCAGAATGTATCAGATTATGGATGCCGCAATGAAAATAAATAGAAAAATTGTTCCCAGCGGAAGGTCTGTTGAACAAATGATTGATGTTGGCCGAAGATTAGGTTACCTACCTTTTCCTGATGACTTTTTTATAAACGAAAGAGAGTCTACAAGCCACGATCAAAAAGACCTTGTTTATTTAATAGCCGGGTGTTACGGTCAACCGGGTTCTTCGTTAGAAAGATTAAGCAGAGGGGAGCACGAGTCAATTGTGTTGCAAAACAATGCTATGGTCATATTTTCCGGAGATCCTAACCCTCCGGGAGCTGATATTACCGTTGAAAAAGTTAGAGATAACTTAACCTTAAAAAATAGTGAGGTTATTTATAGCGAAATTCAGGATAATCTTCATGTTTCAGGACACTCTGTCAGAGGTGACATTGAAAGAATGGTAAAACTTATAAATCCGAGGTATCACGTACCTATCGGAGGTACTATAACAAAAATGAGAGCTTACACAAACGTCATGGTTAACTTGGGTATACCTAAAGAAAATGTGTTCGAGTGTTTGGAGGGTGATTCTATTGAGTTCTCAAATGGTAGGGCCAAAAAGGGAAAACACTACGAAACTAAGCAGGTTTACATTAGTAGTAACAAAGTAGATGAATTAAATCCGATTGTAGTTAAGGACAGAAGCCACTTATCTTCCGAAGGTGTCTTTGTTGTAGCTATACCTGTATCAAAAGAAGGTAATGTTTTTGCTGATAAATTGGAAATAATTACCAGAGGGTTTATTTATGTGAAGGATTCTAAGGAATTAATGGACAAATCCAAAAAATTTATTTCTAAAAGAATCCATAATTCAAAATCTAGTAAAAAAGATCCTTCGGATTACAAAAGACGACTAGAAAATGATATTGCCAGATTTCTTAAAAAAGAAACGAGAATGTATCCGATGGTAATTGTTCATTTTATAACAATGTAAATTGTAATTAACCTTTTTACTAAGGCCTTCTTTGTGCTATTATAGGGATAATGTCCAGAGGAAGAAAGAAAAAGTTCAAATTTAAACTCAATGTTAAACCCGACACTGTCAGGTCTATCATATCGTTATTATTTTTTGCTCTTTTTTTGGTTACCTTAATATCTTTTTTCGCTCCCGATTACGAAATAAACTCAAAAATACAGCATTATTTAAAACTGTATTTCGGAAAGTCTTCTTTTTTAATTCCTCTTATTTTAGGTAGCTTTGGGATTCTGTTTTTTGACCGTATAGGAGAAAGATTTAAAGAAGCCAGGATATTTATAGGTCTTTTTTTGCTTTTGTTTTCACTATCAGCTGTTTTACACGTTTTTGTTTCGCAAGAAAATTCTTATGATGTTGCTGTGGCAGGAAAAGGCGGAGGTCTGATAGGTTACAAAATATCCGACACCCTTTCTTCGGGAATTAGTATTATAGGTGCGGTAGCTTTAATTTTTATAGGAATTTTAGGTTCAATATTTTTAATATTTAATCTTTCCTTGAATAATATTGTTGATTTTTTGGCTAAAGTAGGTTTGACAGATCTTTTCAAAAAGATTTTTTCTAAAAAAGAGAAACTCGAAGATGGCGCTGAAATTGAAATAGACACTTCTTCGGTCCTTACCGTTGATGATTATCACGATGATAGAAAAACTTCTGCTTTTGTAGATAATCATTCAGCCGGCGCCAACGAACCCTCCCAAGCTTCGATATTTGAAGTAATACAGCCCCAAGCCGAGCCTTTTGGTGATATTAAACATATCAGCGACGGTTCCGTTGATACTTTAGTGCCTTCGTCATTAATTAAAGCTTCTCCTGCGATACCTTCTGATAGGATTTGGGATTACCCTCCCGAGAATCTTTTAGCAGAGCCTCCGGTACGTGTAGTCGACACATCGGAGTTAGATAAAAGAATAAAGATTATCAAAGAAACATTTAAGTCTTTTGGAGTTGATGTTGATATTGATATGGAAAATGTAAAAGTAGGTTCTTCCGTTACACAATACGCTTTTAGACCTAAATCTGTTACAAATATTGCTAAAATTGCCACACTTCAAGGGAATATAGCTTTAGCCCTAGCCTCTCCCACCGGAACTGTCAGGATAGAGGCTCCTATTCCCGGAAAGTCTTTGATAGGTATAGAAGTTCCTAATTCAAAGAGAACAATGGTTTATTTTAAATCTTTAATTACTTCCTCAACTATGAAAAACGCTCCTTCTAAGCTGTCGATAGCGTTGGGAGAGGATGTAGGTGGGAGAGTAGTAACTTATGATATCGGTAAAATGCCCCACCTTTTAATTGCAGGAACGACCGGGTCAGGAAAATCTATATTTATTCACAACCTGCTTTTTTCAATGCTTTTTAGAGCCACACCTCAGGAAGTTAAATTTATATTAATAGACCCAAAAAGAGTTGAGCTCATACTTTATGATGGAATTCCTCATCTTTTAACACCTGTAGTTACGGATATGGAAAAAGCTCCTTCGGTGTTTAGGTGGGCCGTTGAAGAAATGGAAAGAAGATATAAGTTATTCGAGAAAGCAAGGGTAAAGAACATTGATACTTATAATGAAAAATCAGGCATTCAAGTCATGCCCTACGTTGTTATTGTGGTGGATGAGCTTGGTGATATTATGATTCAAGACCCTGCCGGAGTTGAAAAAAGTATTATTAGATTGGCTCAGATGGGTAGAGCAACTGGACTGCACTTAGTCTTGGCTGTACAAAGACCTACTACTGAGATAGTAACCGGTCTAATTAAGGCTAATATTCCCTGTAGAGTGGCATTTCAGGTCCTAAATCAGGTAGATTCAAGGGTTATCATTGACCAGCCCGGAGCTGAAAAAATGTTAGGAAAGGGAGATATGTTATTTGTTCCTCCGGACACTATGAAACCGGTTAGACTTCAGGGTGCTTTTATATCGGAAAAGGAAACTGCCGATTTAGTTAACTTTTTGAAAAATCAGGGTGTTGCCCCTGATTATAAAGAAGAAGTTTTAAGTATGCCTGCGGTTACATCAAGAGGCGGGGTTGTAAGATCAAGCTGGGGTGATGATGTGGACGACGAGCTATTTGATAAAGCTGTAACCATAGTTGTTTCCGCAAAAAAAGCATCCTCATCCCTGTTGCAAAGAAAATTAAGCATAGGTTTTGCCAGGGCCGCAAAATTAATAGATATGATGGAAGAAAGAGGGATTGTAGGTCAGGAAATGGGTGGTAGCCGGGGTAGGGAGGTTCTTATAGATGATATTCCCGAAGATGGTTTAGAAATTGAGAAAGATTCGGGTTTTGATGCCGAAGATTTTGCAGGGGAAAACTTTCCAAGAAATCAGAATGATTTTGAGGAATAACATTTTTATAATCACT
>CAYRRO010000009.1:0-13888 GCA_964426685.1 uncultured Candidatus Saccharibacteria bacterium | reverse complement strand
TGTCATAAGACACTCTAACTCATTTTATTCGTAAGAGTCTCTAATGCACGCGACCCCCTCTCCTTCGCTGTCGCTCAGTCCGAATTATCCTCGTCCCGTCTACACAAAAAGCCTGCCAAGGAATAAATCCCTGTCAGGCTTTCTGGCGGGGCCGACGGGACTCGGACCCGCGACCTCTGCAGTGACAGTGCAGCGCTCTAACCAGGCTGAGCTACGACCCCACAATATAGCCATTATGTTATCAGTATAAGAATAAATAATCAATAAGTCCTTAAAAACCTTAGAATTCTCTAAAAATGATAAAATAAGATATGCAGGAAAACCGAGTTTCCAATAAAGATGTGATAGTGATGTTAAAAGAGATTTTAGCAGCCATGGAAGTTAAAGGATACAACAACTTTCGTGTTAGAGCCTATCAAAACGCCATCTCTGTCTTAGAAAACCTTACCGTTTCAATTCAAGATCTTTGGGAAAATAAAAGGCTTGGGGAAATCCCCGGCATTGGTCCTGGTATCGAAGCTCATTTAAATGAATTTTTTACTCAAGGATCAGTAAATGAGTTTGATGAAATTAAAAAAACTCTACCCGAAGGAATGTTTTCCCTCATAGGTCTACGAGGCATAGGTGCAAAAAGAGCCTACAAATTAGCTCTTGCCTTCAAATTAGAAAAAAGAGAAGACGCCCTTGAAAAGATTAAACTTGCTGCGGAAAAAGGTAAAATCCAAGTTCTTGAGGGTTTTGGCGAAAAGATGGAAAAGCTAATTTTGGAAGCGGTAGATGAGCAGAAAATGACTAAAAACAAAAAGATTAGATTTTTACTACCGCAAGCTGAGGAGATTGTTGGCCGAATAAAAGATTATATGAAAGGTTGTGATTCTGTTATAGAAATGGAAGCTTGCGGATCTTTTAGAAGAAAAAACGCTACCATTGGCGATTTGGATATCCCGGTTTCAACAAACGAACCGGAGAAGGTTCTTGAATACTTCTTAAAATTTCCTGAGATAGAGGAAGTTCTTGTGGTTGGTGATAAAAAGTCCAGTGTGGTATTAAAAAATGAAGTTCAGGTCGATATAAGGGTGAGCGAACCCCAAGCGTACGGTGCCATGTTGCAGTATTTTACTGGCTCCAAACAACACAACATCCTTTTAAGAAATTTTGCATTAAATAAAGGTATGTCGTTATCAGAATACGGCATAAAAAAAGATCAGGAATTAATGGAATTTTTAAATGAAAAAGACTTTTACGGACAACTTGGTCTCCCCCTTATACCTCCGGAGCTTAGAAACGGTAACCAGGAAATTGAATTTGCTCAAAAAGATAAACTTCCAAAATTAATAGAATTATCTGATATTAAGGGAGATATTCATTCCCACACGAATTTTTCCGATGGTGTTGATACTTTGGAGGATATGGTGGAAGAAGCTAAAAAAATGGGGTACGAATACGTTGGTATTTCCGATCACGCGCCAAGTATCCAATCCCGAGGCCTCGGTACTGTTTTGAAAATAGTAAGCGACACCAGGAAAAAAATAGATGAAATAAATTCTTCACAAAACGACATTAAGGTATTGTTTGGATATGAAGTAAACATTTTGGTAGATAACTCCCTATCCCTTCCCGACGACATTTTAAAAAATTTAGATTACGTTATTGCCGGAATTCACTCCGGTTTTAGTCAAGATAGGGAAACTGTAACTCAAAGGTTGTTATCAGCAATTGAAAATCCTTATGTAAGTGTAATAGCACATCCTTCAGGAAGAGTATTAAATGAAAGAGATCCCGCAGATCCTGATTGGAACAAGATTTTTTCTGCTGCCAGAGATAACAATGTATTGTTGGAAATAAACAGTCAGCCATCTAGATTGGATCTTCCTGACGATCTTATAAAAATGGCTATAGATTGGGGTGTAGACTTAATTATTAATTCTGATGCTCACTCGAAATCAGATTTCAGTTATATGAAATATGGGGTTTGTATGGCTCAAAGAGGTTGGGCTGAAAAGAAAAACATCGTAAATTCTTTAAAATACGATGAGTTTGTTAAAAAAATCAAGTTACTGTAAAATTTTAGCGTTCATATATTTTTTTAAAAGGGAGGTGATATTAAATGATTTGGGGTATTTTAGGTATTTTCGTTTTCATAATTGTTTTTATAATAAGTGTTTATAACTCATTAGTAACTCTAAAGGTTAAAATACAAGAGGCATGGAGTCAGATTGATGTTCAATTAAAAAGAAGAACAGATTTAATTCCTAACTTGGTTGAAACTGTAAAAGGCTACGCATCACATGAAAAAGAAGTATTTGAAAAAGTAACTCAGGCAAGAGCTGCATTAATGTCAGCAAGCGGTCCTAAGGAAGCCGGAGAAGCAGATCAAATGTTAGGCGGTGCCTTGAAAAACTTATTCGCAGTAGCAGAATCTTATCCCGAGCTTAAAGCTCAGGCAAGTTTTGGAGAGTTACAAAAAGAATTAGCTGATACTGAGGATAAAGTTGCTTATTCAAGACAGTTTTACAACAGTGTTGTCAGGCAATACAACGAAAAAATTGCTGTGTTTCCTAATAGCTTGATTGCAGGTTTCTTCAAATTCCAACCTCAGGAATTCTTCGAGGTTCAGGAAGCTGAAAGAGAAAACGTAGAAGTAAAATTTTAAGTAAATTAGTATGCCTAACATTTATCAGAACATCAGTTCTAATAAGAGGGACACTGTTCTTATTATGGCCCTTTTTGTAGCTATAATATCGGTGTTGTCGTGGTTTATTGGTGAGTATTTCACTGAAGCTGGGGGTGCGTCGGTTTTGGGCACCGCTTTAGTAGTTTCGGGAGTTTCGGGTTTTATCTCTTATTTTAATTCTGACAAAATGGTTTTAGGTATTTCCGGAGCTAAAGAAGTTAAATACGAAAATGCACCGGAAGTTCATAATCTTGTTGATAATATAGCAATTGCGTCAGGACTTCCTAAACCCAAGGTTTATATAATAAACGATAGTTCGATGAACGCTTTTGCTACCGGAAGAGACCCGAAACACGGTGTTGTTTGCTTAACAACAGGTATTATTCAACGGCTTGAAAAAAGAGAACTCGAAGGAGTTATAGCTCATGAAATGTCTCATATCGGAAATTTTGATACCAGATTGATGTCTATCGTCAGTATTTTAGTTGGTAGTTTATCTCTTATCGCTGACTGGTTCACGAGAGGTGCTTTTTTTAGAAGAGGTAAAAGAAGCAATAATGATAGCTCTATTAGCGGGGTAATTTTTTTACTGGGAATAGTATTTTTAATGATTAGTCCTTTGATTGCAACATTAATAAAGTTGGCGATAAGTAGAAAAAGAGAATTTTTAGCTGACTCTACCGCCGCATTAATTACCAGGTATCCCAAAGGCCTTGCTGATGCGTTGAGAAAAATTTCCCAAGATACAGAAGTGTTGGAAGCTGCAAACAGCGCTACTGCGCACCTTTATATAAGTGATCCCGTTAGGGGAAATTTTGGAAATAGGGTATCAAGTTTTTTTGATACACATCCTCCGGTTGAAGAAAGGATAAGAAGGCTCGAAGCCATGTAATTTTTATGTCTGAAAAATATATTTCAAAAGAAGAAGTTAAGAAAATCGCTGATTTAGCGAATCTTGATGTTTCAGGAGAAGCTGATAAATTAGCTAACCTTTTGAGTGATACTATTGGGTACATTCAAACCTTAAAAGAACTTGATACTTCAAACGTAGAAGAAACATTTCAGGTTACCGGACTTACCGGTGTTTTTCAGGATGATAGCGATTCAGATTCTCTAACTAAAGAAGAGGCTTTATCTAATTCAAGTAATAATTATAACGGCCTGTTTTCAACAAAACCTGTATTTAAAAGATGAAAAAATTAAATGAACTTACAATTCACGAAGCGATAGACGGGTTAAAAAGAGGAGAGGTTACCTCCTTACAAATAACAGAGGCGTGTTTAAATCAAATAAATAACGTCGATAAAAAAATAAAAGCCCTAATTACCCTTAATTACAAAAATGCTTTGGAAGAAGCTAAAAAAGCTGACGATGAAATTAAAAAAACAGGCGCCGTGATTTTTGAAAGAAAGCCTTTGCTGGGAATTCCTTATTTATGTAAAGATAATTTTTCCGTAAAAGGGTTAGTTACAACGGCAGGTTCTAATGTTCTTAAGAATTACGTCCCTCCATTTGAATCTACCGTAACGGGAAGACTGAAAAAAGCCGGGGCTATACTTCTTGGGAAGACTAATATGGATGCGTTTGCTCATGGTTCAACGACCGAAACGTCCGATTTTTACCCAACTAAAAATCCTTGGGATAATCGCAGAGTGCCTGGAGGTTCTTCCGGAGGTTCTGCCGCAGCCGTTGCTTCTAATATGTGTGTATTTGCAATAGGGAGTGAGACCGGCGGTAGTATCAGGGGCCCTGCTTCTTGGTGCGGAGTTACAGGTTTAAAGCCTTCTTACGGTAGGGTTAGCAGGTATGGTGTAGTAGCAATGGCTTCCTCAACCGATAGCCCGGGTCCAATAACTAAAGACGTAAAAGATGCAGCCTACATTTTAAATATTATTGCGGGAAAGGACCCCAGAGATGCTACTTCTTCACCTGTCGAGGTTGAAAATTATACCCCCTCAGAGAATTTTAGTTTAAAAGGCCTTAAAATTGGAAAGCCTAAATCTTATTTTAATATTGATTTAGAGACTGGTGTAAAAGAAAAAGTTGAGGAGGCAGTGAAAATTCTTGAGGATATGGGTGCCGAGATAGTAGAAATGGATCTTTTGGACCCAAAATATTCAATAGCTGTTTACACAATTTTACAAAGATCTGAGGTTTCATCTAACTTAGCCAGACTTGACGGTATAAGATATGGAAATGACAGAACTAATTTTGGATTTGAAGCTAAAAAAAGAATAATGCTTGGAACTTACACCTTAAGCTCGGGGTACTACGACGCCTACTACTCAAAAGCTCAGAAAGTTAGAACTTTAATTAAAAATGATTTTGAAGAAGCTTTCAAAAAAATTGATTTAATTGTTGCCCCTTCTATGCCGTGTATAGCTCCCGAGCTTGGTCAAAGTGAAAAATCCTCAATGTACGGAGAGCTTATGGATCTTTTATCAGAGCCAAGTAGCGTTGCAGGTCTACCGGGAATTTCTATCCCCTGTGGTTTAAGTGATGGTATGCCCGTGGGTCTCCAATTTATAGGTAATTTCTTTGGTGAGAAAGATTTGGTAGAAGTATCTAATTTATTCCAGGAAGGTACTGATTTTCATAAAGACTTCCCGTCTTTATGACCTTTTTAATATGTGGTTATTTGATTTATTTTTTAAAAAAAGTACTAAAAGTAGAATAATTACGGTCGAGACTAAGGAAAAAATCCAAAGGGATTGGAAAAATATTGAAATACTTTTAACTCAAAAAGGTCCTTCTCAGCTTAGGCAGGCTCTTATTACAGCAGATAAATCTTTGGATAACGCTCTAAAAGATATTGTAGACGGAGAAACGATGGGGGAGAGGTTAAAAAACGCGGAGAATTTTTTTGAAAGAGAGCAATACAATAAAATTTGGGAAGCTCACAAGATTAGAAATAATCTGGTTCACGAGTCAGGATACGAACCACCGTATTTTGTTGTTACAAAAGCAGTACAAGATTTAAAAGAAGGTTTAGAAAAGGTTGGAGTAAGAGTTTAAATTTAAAATATGATGATTTAATATGGAAAAAGTAACAAGAGATAATTACAAATTAGTTTTAGGTCTTGAGATTCACCTGCATCTAAGAACAAAAAGAAAAATGTTTTGCAGATGTAGCGCTGATATTTGGGAAAAAGAAGCAAATTCAATCACTTGTCCGGTGTGTTTAGGCCTTCCGGGTGCACTTCCGGTTCCTAACGAAGACGCTGTCAGAAAAACTCAATTATTGGGTTTAGCTTTTGGTTGCAATTTAAATCAGAACTCAAAATTTGACAGAAAGCATTATTTTTATCCTGATCTTCCCAAGGGATATCAGATTTCACAATATAAAGAACCACTGTGCTTGGGGGGTCGTGTAGAGCTTGATTCGGGTTTTTTTGCTGATATAGAAAGGATTCATCTCGAAGAAGACGTAGCAAAATCTTTTCATGAAGGAGACAGGACGTTGTTAGATTTTAACAAGTCCGGTATGCCGTTGGTGGAAATTGTTACAAAGCCTGTTTTTTCAAACACAGCCGATGCGGTGGATTTCTGTAAAAAAATTCAGCAGACAGTTAGGTTTTTGGGCATAGGTGACGTTGATATGGAAAAAGGCCAGATGAGACTTGAAGCTAATATTTCACTTAGAACAAATGATATGGAGAAAAGAGGGGAGCTTTTCAATTATAAAGTAGAGGTTAAAAATATTAATTCCTTTAGATTTATGGAAAAAGCGGTTCTTGCTGAAATAGAAAGGCAGTTACAAGTTTTTGAAAAAGGAGAAATGCCGATTCAGGAGAATAGGGGTTACAACGAAACTACGGGTAAGACTGTTCCTCAAAGGACAAAGGAAGATGCAAAGGATTATAGATATTTTCCGGAACCTGATATCCCACCTATGGTTTTTAGTGACGAGTACATATATGAGTTAAAAAAAGAACTTCCGGAGCTTCCGCACATGATAAAAAGGAGACTGGTTCAGGATTATGGAATAAAAATAACGGAATCTGTTGTTTTAGTCGATAATTTCGGAATAGAGATGGTGAATAGATTTGAAGATTTTTCAAAAAAAGGCTTAGATCCAAAGAAATTGGCAATTGCTTTAATAAATAAGAAAGAAACCCATTCGTGGACATTTGAGAAGTTTCGAGATTTTTTGGAAACACCTGATGAATCAATTGACGAAAAGGAACTTTTAGAGATTGTGAAAAAGGTTATAGAAAATAATCCCAAAGCCGTAGACGATTACAAAAATGGTAAAGAAAGTTCAATTCAATTTTTGTTTGGTCAAATTATGAGAGAAACCGGAGGAAAGGTTAAACCTGACCGGACAATACCTCTTATAAAGAGTTTGTTGCAGTAAAAACCGTCGAATATCCTAACGTTTGTTTGTAAATAAATTTAGTATTAACTGTTAATATACTTTTGTATGGAATTGAAATTTGACCCTGAAAACCCAATATATGTCCATGTGACAACCGAAAACCAGTTTAACGAAGCGCTGGAAGATCTTGAGAAACAGAAAGTTGTTGGGGTCGATATTGAAGGCACTTCTTTAGACCCGTATAGCAGTATTTTGTTAACGGTTCAAATAGGCACTCCCGAAAAATCTTATATTTTTGATGCAAGAGCCTTAAAATTGGCCGAAATGCTTCGATTTAAGGAGTTTTTAGAAAACCAAAAAATAATAAAAATACTTCATAACGGAAAATTTGACTACAAACACATAAAACAAAATTTAAAAATTTCAATGTGCAACTTGTTTGATACGATGCTTACAGAATCTATTTTAAACGCTGGTACATCCAGTAGTTATTACAGTTTAAAAGATTTGGCAGTTAAATACACTGGGGTAACCCTTCATAAAAGTGTCAGAGAATCCTTTGAATACATGACCGCATCCACAAAGCTAAATGAATCTCAGCTTAAATACGGAGCTGTTGATACGTTAATCCTTTTTCCAATTTTTGAGGAGCAAATAAAAAAGTTAAAAAAAGAACAGTTGATAGATATAGCTAAATTAGAATATGCCACCACACGAGTTGTAGGCGATATGGAATTAAAAGGGATACATATAGATGTTAAAAGATGGCGTGGTTTGATTAACGACATCTCAATAAAAAGAGATGAGTTAGCAAAAAAATTTCAGCAGGAAATACGACCTCTGTTTAAATCAAATACCATAGACCTTTTCGGCAATATTGGAGATTCAATAAACATAAATAGTCAGGTTCAACTTATGGATCTTTTCAACAATAAAATGCATTTGAACCTTCCCTCTACGGGAGATGGTATTTTAGAGCTTTGTGATAACCCCATCGTTAAGATTTTAAGAGAGTACAGAGGTTATGAAAAACTAGTATCCGCCTTTGGTGAGAATTTGCTTTCAAAAATAAACCCTGTGACTAAAAGAATTCATCCGGATTTCAATCAATTAGGCGCTGCAACAGGCAGGTTTTCTTGCAACAATCCTAATTTCCAGCAAATACCACGACAGTCGGAAAACGCACCTTTTAGATCTTGTTTTAATCCCGAACCTGGTTATAAGCTTGTTACGACAGACTATTCTACATTTGAAATGAGAATCATGGCTGAATTATCCGGGGATTCTAACTTGGTGGATGCTTTTAATAAAGGTGTTGATGTGCACTCTCATACCGCGGCACTAATGTTCGGGCTTGAAATGACTGATGATTTTGCAAAAAAATACCCGGATGAAAGATTTGCCGCAAAATCTATTAATTTTGGTTTGATGTATGGAAGAGGTCCTACCAGTTTAGCTAAACAGCTTGGTATATCGCCTGAAAGAGGACGTGAATATCTCGATAAATACTTCAAATCATACCCAGGGGTTCAGAAGTATCTTGAAAGAGTCTCTAAAGAAGCGGTAAAAAAAGGATGGAGCACAACACCTGCCGGAAGAAAAAGATGGTATATTCAGCCGGATCCAACAGATCCCGAATATACAAGAAAGATATCGCACATTCAACGACAGGCAAAAAACCACCCTATTCAAGGAACTAATGCTGACGCCATAAAATACGCTTTAGTATTTTTAACCGAAAAAATCAAGGAAAAGAATTTTGATGCTTCTATTGTTTTAACAGTTCATGACGAGGTAGTTTGTGAAGTTAGAGATGACCAGGCCGAGGAATGGGCGCTAATACAATCAAATGAAATGATAAGGGCGGGGCAGTTGTTCATTAAAAAAGTTCCCGTAGAATCTAAACCATTTGTGAGTGATGTTTGGGAACATTAAGAGTATTTGCTACTATTGATAGGTAGAATTGGGTCTTGCACTCTACGGATTAGAGTGCTAATATTTGCAATATGGTTTTATGTCACAGATGCGGGCAGAGACCCGCAAGAATACCAATAACAAGAATAGTAGATGGGAAACAGGTCTATATGGCCTTATGTGAAGTGTGTTATGAAGAGGTTATGCGTGAAACTACTGAGACAGCTTCCAAGCTTGAAAAGTTCGGTAAAGATTTAACTAAAATGGCAAGAGAAGGTAAATTAGACCCTGTTATCGGAAGAAAAGATGAGATAGATAGGGTAATTCATATTTTATCCCGTAGAACTAAGAACAACCCTGTTTTAATAGGTGACCCCGGTGTTGGTAAAACGGCAATAGTAGAAGGTTTGGCACAGAAAATTGTAGAAGGATTAGTTCCCGAACCTTTAAGAGGTAAAAGAGTTTTTATGCTTGATATGGCTTCAATAGTAGCGGGAACTTCCCATAGAGGTATGTTTGAAGAAAGACTTAAAGATATTATCCAAGAGGTTATAACCGCTTCCGGCCAGATAATACTTTTTATAGATGAGTTGCACACTGTTGTGGGGGCTGGGAGTGCCGAAGGTTCTATGGATGCAGCAAATATTTTAAAACCGGCATTATCCAGAGGAGAGCTTCAAATGGTCGGAGCTACAACAATTGATGATTACAGAAAATACATAGAAAGAGACGCAGCTTTGGAAAGAAGATTCCAAACAATAATGGTTGACGAGCCTACTTCTGATGAAACTATAAAAATTTTGGAGGGTTTAAGAGAAAGATATGAAAAGCACCATCACGTAAAGATATTAGATGAGGCAATAGAAACAGCAGTAAAAATGAGTGATAGGTATATTAGCGAGAGATTTTTGCCTGATAAGGCCATTGATCTTATAGATGAGGCTTGTGCGTTAATTAGACTTTCCCAGGTAAAAGAACCTGAAAATTTAAAAACCCTTGAAGAAGAAATTGAAGATTTAAATAAAAAAATAAAAAAGAAAGATTTGCCCGCAGATGAGAAAAATAAATTGGTAGCCAAGGTGGAAAATCTTGAAAAAGTTAAGGCAGAGCTTTTGGAAATATGGACCAAGACTAAGCTGGAGGAAACTGCGGAAGTAGGTTCCGAGGCAGTTTATAAAGTTATTTCAAGGGCTACGGGTATACCTCTGGAGAGTTTAAACATTGAGGAAAGAGAAAGATTGTTAAAATTGGAAAAAACTATTAGTACGAGGATTGTAGGCCAGGAGAAACCTATTTCAGTGCTTTCTGAGGCTATTAGAAGGGCAAGAGCAGGGTTAAAAGACCCAAAAAGGCCTATTGGAGCGTTTTTATTTATTGGACCTACCGGAGTAGGTAAAACCGAGCTTGCCAAAGCTCTGGCAGAAGCGTTATATGGAGACGAGGATATGATGGTTAGATTAGACATGAGTGAGTATATGGAAAAACACTCCGTTAGTAAGCTTATAGGCGCGCCTCCTGGATACGTTGGGTTTGATCAAGGTGGTCAACTAACCGATATAGTAAGAAGAAAGCCTTTCTCAGTAATATTACTTGATGAAATAGAAAAAGCTCATCCCGATACTTTTAATGCTTTGTTACAGATTATGGAAGACGGTAGACTTACTGATAGCAAGGGGAGAACTGTAGATTTTAAAAATACAATTTTAATAATGACTTCAAACGTAGGGTCGGACTTTTTAAGAAGACAGGAAATTGGATTTGATAAGGGTTCTAAAAAAGAAAAAGAAAAAGAAAAATCCGATAAAGAAGTAACTGCCAGGGTTACCGAAATATTAAAAAATTCTTTCAGACCTGAGTTTCTTAATAGAATAGATGAAATTGTTATGTTTAATAATTTAAGTCAAGAAGATACTAATGAAATAACCAGAAGATTGGTAGAAAGAACTAAAAAATTACTTTTGGAGCAGGGAGTATCGTTTGATTTAAGTGAGTCGGCCATTACTTATTTGGCTGAAAAAGGTTACAGCGAGGAATATGGAGCCAGACCTTTAAGAAGATTGATTCAAAAAGAGTTAGATAATGTTCTATCGGATAGGATAATTAGAGGAGACCTAATTAAAGGAGAAAAGGTTTTAGTTAAAGCCGATAAAGAAGGTTTAGTTATAGATGTTGATAAAAGAGTTAAAGTAAAGGCTTCAAAGAAATAATTGAATTGTTTTATAAAATTTGATACTCTTCCATAGCTTATGTCACAAGATGAAAAAAATAAAACAAAAAAAGAGGAATTAGAGGATAAGGAAGCTTCGCAGGAAGTTATAGAAGTTGATGAAGTTGCGGAAGAAACTGTTGAAGATGAAAAAGTTGAAGAAAAAGCTCCTGAAGGAGAAGTTTCAGAGAAATCAGAGAATATTGAAGATACCGAAAATGTTGAGGAAGAAACTATAGAAGAAAATATTTCAGAAGAATTAGAAGGCGTCGAAGAAGTAAAAAAAGATGAAGAAAGAATGCCTGATTTTAACGTTGGGGATACTATTAGAGTGAGTTATAAAATAATCGAAGGTGACAAGGTAAGAACACAGCCTTACCAAGGTATAGTAATTGCAAAAAAAGGTTCCGGCGTTTCAAAAACATTCACAGTAAGAAAAATCGGAGCAGACAATGTTGGTGTGGAAAGAATATTTCCGTTTTTATCACCTAATATAGAAAAAGTTAAGGTGATGAAAAAAGGCAAGGTTAGAAGAGCAAAACTATACTATCTAAGAAATAGAATAGGCAGGAAAGCAACTAAGATTAAAGAAAAAGTAGTTCAACCGGTTAAATAATCCTATTACTTTTTTCAATTTGAAATACATCCCAATTACGTAGATAATACACGTATGCAGAAATTACGATCATTATTCAAGCCTTTATTTTTAATAGTTATAATATTTTTGATTTGTTCTATCTGGATATTTAAAAATATAAAACCGATAGAGTTAATTAATGACATTGTAAAAGAAAAATCCGGTGATACGGTAAAAAAAGTTGAAAAGGAAGATACTATTTATTAATTTAAAATAGTGTTATAATCCTTTTGTTCTCTTACGAATGCTCGGAATCTTGCGGTCTTCAAACTTATAAAGTATTTCCCATTTCTAGAGAGACTTAAAAAATGTATTTTGTTTTTGGAAGGTGGTGTGTTAGTTTGACCAAATTATACGTAGGTAACTTACCTTACAGCGTTAAAGATGACGCTTTAAGAGACTTATTCTCCTCATACGGGAATGTTTTATCTGCATCTATCATTTTTGATAGAATGAGCGGAAGAAGCAAAGGTTTCGGATTCGTTGAATTAGAAGACGATACTGAAGCTGAAAAAGCAATCTCAGAAATGAGCGAGAAAGAGTTAGAAGGCAGAAAGCTTGTCGTTTCTGTTGCAAGACCAAAGGAAGAAAGACCTGAAAGAAATTTCAATAGATAATATCTATTAATAAGGAAATACTTATTTCGCATTGGTAATTAGTGAGGCGGCGCGTTTACGCGCCGCCTTCTTCGTTATATTTTTTATTAAAACCTCCCGCGTGTAATGTTACTTTTGATATATTTTATTAATCTTCTCTTATCCCACCTTTTTGTTCCTATCGCTGTGTTTTCATTTTCAACTAATTAATGTACGATATGAGTTATGGTTCTTGCGGATTATAACGATAAAAACTATGATTACACAAAATATTGGGACGGCAGAGATTACGAAAATGCTTCGGAGTTTGTAGCTTTGGAAAGATTACTCCCGAATAATTATGATGAAAACAAAAAAGTTATAGATGTTGGAGGAGGTTTTGGTCGTCTTTTACCAATTTTTAAAAAGAGATTCGGAGTTATTTATATTTTTGATTATTCTAAAAAACTTTTAGAAACAGCCGAAGAAAACGCTGAAAAATTAGGCATAAAAATAACTACAACTAACGGGGATGTAAATGAAATCAGCTCTTTGGTAGATGCGAAATTTGATTTCGTTACAATGATCAGGGTCTCTCATCATTTAGATAATCTTGAGAGGATATTCTTACAAATTAGAGATATTTTGAATGAAGATGGAGTTTTTATTTTAGAGGTAGCAAATAAAATTCATTTTAAATCTTTGATAAGTAATGTGATTAAGGGAAATTTTGAGTATTTAAATAAAGATTCAGTTAGTGTGGCAACAAAAGATGTCACTTTTTTAAATCATCATCCTAAAAAAGTTGAGGAAATTTTAAATAAATGTGGTTTTAAGATAGAGAAGAAGTTATCCGTTTCAAACTTTAGGCACCCGTTTTTCAAAAAATACATACCTTTCAAAATTTTAATATTTTTGGAAAAAATTATGCAGAAAATTGGTGCCCGTATGTACTTTGGACCTTCTATTTTTTATAAAATATACAAAGATTAATCAAAGAGCCCTTCATACTTTTGCGGGGAGTAGGTACTGTCGTACTTATGCATAAAAAAAGGTAATCTATTGAACCTGACGGTCTGGTAGATTACCTTTAGTAAAAATATTAGTTTTTATTTTCTCCCTTCTTTGAGAAAAACATCTTTTTTATTTGATAGGCTAACATTCCTACACAAATAGAAATCAGAAATAGAAGAACCTCTATTTTTGTTTCTTTTATGTCTCTAAACATCCCTATAATTTTTAGAGATGCTGGTGACATTCCCTTTCCCGAATCTACTACTTGTAAGCTTGTAGTCGGTATAGGTGTAGGTTGCGATATTTCTGTTGGTATTGGAGTCGGTTCTGGTGTGTTGGTCGGTGTTGGTTCAGGCTCCGGTGTGTTGGTCGGTTTTGGAATTTGGGTCTCAGTTGGAACCAGTGTTGATGTTGGTACAACATAGACTTTATCAGGTGTCTTTGGTTCTGACCCACAACCTTTTAACACTAAAACCAGAGATATGATCAAAAACATTAGCACCAGAACTAAAAACCAGATGGTTTTTTTATTATTGCTCATTTCATCCTC
>CAYRRO010000008.1:5017-14614 GCA_964426685.1 uncultured Candidatus Saccharibacteria bacterium | reverse complement strand
ATTTTGTCTCCGGTCTTGTTGTAGCAACCACCAACGGTCCATATTTTATGTAATACAAACTGCTAATTTTATCTTTATGTTTAATTTCAAGGTCTGCAAAAGTAGTACCGCATTTAGGACAGTAATTAACAATATAGTTATCCCGATAAATTAAACCTTCTGATAACATTTTTTGAAATGTGGAAGTTACAGTTTTAACAACGCTTTCATCAAGAGTATAAGTGTAACGAGACCAATCTAACCCGGGGCCCATTCTTTTCATTTGATTTTGAATGACTCCTTTATTTTCTTCTACAAAATTCCAAATTTCTTTAAACAAGGAATCTCTATCATAATCAAACCTTGATTTACCTTTTTCTTTTAGGTATTTTTCAAAAACCACCTGGGTCTCAAAACCGGCGTGATCAGTACCGGGAAGCCATAATGTAGAGTAACCCGACATCTTCTTCCATCGAATTAAAATATCTTCAATAGCCAACATTAAAACGTGGCCGGTATGTAATTTTCCGTTTGCATTGGGAGGAGGAAGAACAATTGTAAAAGGCTTTTTTTCAGGCTCAACTTTACCTTTGAATACGCCTGAACCTTCCCATTTTTGCTGAATATTTGGCTCTTGAATTTTATGATCGTATTTCTTTTCCACGAAGATAAGATATCAAATCTACACCGCTATTACAATAAAAAAGTGCCTCGTTTTTTGATTGTGATAAAATCAATACATATGAAAGCTGAAAAACATGAAGAAAAAAGAATAACACCAAGATCAGAAGACTTTTCTCAATGGTATCAAGATATTGTTGAGATAGCAGAGCTAGCCGAGCACTCGCCGGTTAGAGGTTCTATGACTATTAAACCTTACGGATATGCCATATGGGAAAACATAAGAACAGTACTCGATAAAATGTTTAAAGAAACCGGTGTAGTAAATGCCTACTTCCCACTTCTTATTCCTGAAAAATTCTTAAAAAAGGAAGCTGAACATGTAGAAGGTTTTTCTCCTCAGGTAGCGGTAGTAACACATGCAGGTGGAAAAAAACTGGACAAACCTTTAGTAATAAGGCCTACTTCGGAAACAATAATTTATGAAGCTTACTCAAGATGGGTAGAATCTTACAGGGATCTTCCAATATTAATAAATCAATGGGCAAACGTATTAAGATGGGAGCTAAGACCTAGACTTTTCTTAAGAACAACGGAGTTTCTTTGGCAAGAAGGGCACACAGCTCACAGAACAGAAGAAGAAGCAGAAAAAAGAACTAAACAGATGTTATCTGTGTACAAAAATTTTTCAGAAAATTATCTGGGAATTCCTGTTATGGAAGGTTTAAAAACAGAATCTGAAAAATTTGCCGGAGCATTAAGAACTTACTCGATAGAAGCAATGATGCAGGACGGAAAGGCACTCCAAATGGGGACTTCTCATAATTTAGGACAAAATTTCTCAAAACCTTTTGATATTAAGTATTTAGACGAAGATAACGAATTAAAATATTGCTGGCAAACAAGCTGGGGGGTAAGTACAAGAACCATAGGAGCTATAATAATGGCCCACAGTGATGACAAAGGGCTCGTGCTACCACCAAAGATAGCACCTGTAAAAGTAGTGGTAATTCCGATTTTGAATAAAAAAGACGATGATAAAGTTTTATCCGTGGCTGAAGAGATAGCAACCAAAATAAGTCTAGGATTGAACACAGATGTTAAAGTAGATAGAAAAGAAATAAGATTTGGAGAAAAACACTATTATTGGGAGAAAAGAGGTGTCCCAGTAAGAATTGAGATAGGACTCAGAGAGATTGAAAGTAACATTGTTATTGCTACAAGAAGAGATACCGGTGAAAAGATAGAAATATCTCAAGACGATATATTGGATAAAATTCGAGAAATACTAGATGATATTCAAAACAATATTTTCCAAAAGGCTCTTAAACATAAAGAAGAAAACACAGTGAGAGTTAGTTCCTGGGATGACTTTAAAAAGGAGATAGAGAATGGGAAATTTGTTTTAGCTCATTGGTCGGGAGAATCTCAAGTTGAAAAAAAGATAAATGACGAAACAGGAGCTACAATAAGATGCATCCCTGTGGATATTAAAAAAGAAGATGGAAAATGCGTATATTCCGGAAAAGATTCTCAAGGGCTTGTAATTTTTGCAAAATCTTACTGAACTAACCCATAATTCCCAAAGATGGATTTGGTTGAATATCTTTAAAATCTATATTTAATTGCTTGTTATGTCCCACGGCACTCCCTAAAATCGAATCTCCCGGATTATCTTTAGAACTCGAGTGCGGCTTTTTTATGGACATAAAGTACGCTGCGCTCGCTATGTACACAGCGTTATCGGTGCAAAGTCTAAGGGGCGGGGCGTAGAACTTCACGTTTATCTTGTTGCACTCACTTTCTAAGGTTTCTCTTAAATGCTGGTTTGCGGACACCCCGCCCCCCATCATTAGTGATTTCACCCCATACTTTTTAACCGCTCTTAAAGTTTTTTTAGTTAAAACTTCTACGACAGCGTCTTCGAATTCTCGGGCAATAACCTCAACCGAAAGTTTTTCATTTTCTATTAATCTTCGAGTGGCAGTTTTTAATCCTGAAAATGAAAAATCAAAATTATCCTGATTAATCATAGGTCTCGGTAGTTTTCCTTTTATCGTATTAACTTTGCATTCCTGAGCTTTATTAGACAGTAAAGCACCGCCCAAATATCGTGTCAGCCCTAAAAGTCTGGCAACTTTGTCGTAAGCCTCGCCAACCGCATCGTCTAATGTACCTCCGATGTATTCAAAATCTCCATGATTTTTTATAAGAATCAAATCTGTGTGACCTCCACTTACAAGAAGGGCTACTGCTGGAAATGAAATATTTTTTTCGATACCTTCTTCTATTAAGAAATTTCCGTAAAGATGGCCTATCAAATGGTTTACAGGTATTAAAGGTTTGTTCAAAAAAAGCGCTAATGATTTGGCTGCTTCCACACCAACTACGAGAGAGCCTAAAAGCCCGGGTCCTGCAGTTACAGCAACCGCGTTTATATCTTCATAACAGTTTTCAATTTTTTCGTAACCCTTTATTTTTTGGTATTTTTCAAAACATTCTGATATTACAGGAACAATTGATTCTAATTGTTTTCTTGCCGCAACTTCAGGAACAATACCTCCGGTTTTTTCATGAAATTCTTTTGAAGACGCTACAACACTGCAAGTTTCTTTTACTCCATCTTCAACGATAGAGGCAGCTGTTTCGTCACAGGATGTTTCTATTCCAAAAATTAACACAATGGAAATATACCAGTAAAAATCACGGGTTCAATAATTTAATTTTTATTGCTGAGTGCCTAAAATTGCTTCCTTACAAGTTTTTAAAGCTTGTTCCGATGTAATCTCTCCGGACAAAACTGCGTTTACAGCGGTTCTTAGTGCCTCTACTTCAGTATTATTTCCTGACCTTGCAGAAAAAACACTGCTTTTAGCAAAAGGTGCTGTATTTAAAACAGGTTTTATATACTGTGAAGAAGCACTTTGACCTGCCTGTGAAGCTAAAGTTACAGAAGAAAAAGGTGCTCCATACGGTCTGTATTTTGAAGACTCGTTGAACAGAGCCAACTGCTGATCGTCCTGAGATATAAAGTTGATAAATTTCCACGCAGCTTTTGAATTAGGACTGGATTTTGGAACAGCATACATCCAAAAACTTCCCCAGGAAACAGGGTTTTCAGCTACAGCTTGGGGAACAGGAGCAACCCCTATGTTCATCCCGGGATTTGCCCTAACAATATCTAAAAGGTTCCAAGTAGGAATAAATATCATAGACACTTTACCGGCGGAGAACGCTTTTGAAGCCTCAGGAAAAGAATCACTCCAAACACCGTCTGATTTTAAGAACAGTGTGTAAAAAGATAAAGCGTCTTGAGCAGCTCTGCTATCTAAACCCGAAGGAATAGAAACTCCTGCCTGTGCAAACATCAAACCAACTATGTCAGAAAAGAAATCAATATTGTTAGCAGAACCTATGGCAGCACCTGCTCTGACAAGACCCTCCTCCTCGGTCCTAACTGTTAGTGCTAAAGCGACTCTTCTGAATTCTTCCCAAGCTGTAGGTGGGGAGACCTGATCTATCTCAGAAAAATGGTCTTTGTTATAAACGAGAACCAGTCCATCATGGTGTGCAGGAACAGCATATACATCGCTACCAACCACGGAAGCTTCTATTGCAACAGGGTAATATCTTTGTGAAAAATCCTGAGCCCCTACAACGTCTGAAGGAGCAGGTTGTAAGTATTCTTTAATAAATGGTAACCAACTGTTATGAACCATTACAATATCAGGCAGGTCTCCCTGTCGTAGTCTTGTAAAAATACTGGATTTATAATCGTCAAGATTATTGATAGATCTATCTTCGTAATCCACTGTTACGAGGCTATTCTGAGATTGATAATTTTTAATTAGAACGTCCATTATATCTGGCGTTTCCCAAAGACCCCACATAGTTATGTTAACGGGAATGCCCTTAGCTCCATCATCAGAACCTGCTCCAAAATACTTTCCAACAACAGGAATGTCCGAAAGTGTACAGGCTGTAAGAAATAAAGGAATAAGCAGTAAAAATATGGCAGTAATGGTTTTGTTTTTCATATTTTTAATTATATATATCCTAAATCAAAAATCCAATACTATTGTAAACCTAATCCAAAAATCACCCAGAATAATAGAAGTGTTTGATGCATTGTAAAAAGGTAATGATCAAAACTTCCCAGCAATATTACTTGTAAAACTGAAATTAAAAATATATGAAAGTAACTTGAATTAACAAGTCTTTTCAAAGAAAAATAAATAAAACCTAAGAGTAAAACAAACCCAAAAACCCCTGATTCCGAAAAAACAAGAAGAAATATATTATGAACAGGCTGTGAAAATCTAATATCGAGAGAGTCAAAATTATATTTATCAACAAAAACAGTGAAATTATTTAAACCTACTCCAAACCAGAAATTATCTTTTATCATTCTATAAGAAGCTGATGTGAAATCAACTCTTCTAATGATACTTCGATTATTTCCTACATCTATATTAAATTTTTTCAAAAAAGGCATTAGAAGAGAAAGCAAAAATATTAGTAAAACAATAAAAACAGCACTTTTTTTATATTTTCTGATTTTTGTGGGATTTTTAGAAAAAACTATATGGAAAATAACACCTGTTATAACTACAAACCAAGAAATATAGCTAAACGTAAATATGATTGAAACTAAACCTAAAACAAAGGTAATTAAATAAAATTTTCTTTTTTTTATGAAACTAAACAACCAAGTTAAAGTAACAGCTAAATAACCGCCAAAAGCATTAGGGTGTCTAAAAAGTCCGTAAACCGGTACAATTGACCTACCAAAAATATTCTCTTTTGCTATACCAAAAACCCCTGCAGAATAAGGCTGCTCACCCAAGATTAAATAATTATTAAATACCGAACCTTGTTTCATAAATTGCATTATTGCCAACACGGACAATAAAAAAACCGAAATGGAAACAATATCCAAAATTTTAAAATAATAATCTTCAACACTTATTTCTAATAACGTGTACATAAAAAAACAAAAATATAAAAGCATCCTCAACCAAGCGTAAAAGGAGGGGGTAAATCTTATCGAAACAAATGTTGAAATAAACAACGAGAATAAAAATAAAACCGATATTTGAACCTCTCTCTTTCCAAATATTTCAATTTTTTGCGAAAATAATCTTTTTAAACCCCCGCTAAGTAACCATAATAGGATAATTGAAAAAACAAGAATGTCTTGTAAAAATATTGTAGGAACAAGATAATCAATAATAACTCCACCTACATAAGAAGAAAATATTTCAAAATGCTTACCTAAGTTAACAGGAATTAAAAAAATTAGAATAAGGAAAATGTTTTTAGACAGCCCTAATAATTTTTCTTTTTTAAGCATTAGAAATTAATGGGCAGATTAACATATTTATTTACTTTATTTATTATAACGTAATTTACATTTATGTGTTATCCACAGATTTAAGCAATATAATATTTGTATATAAAATAAGAGGTAGTTGTAGTAGTGACTGTGGATATGTTGAAAAACACCGATTTGCTTATATAGTAATATATACTAATACTAAGCTTGGGGATAATTGTTTTTGTTTTTAACACAGGTTTTTTAGAGCCTGTATTTCTACACTTGTTTTTGTTACGTGTTTGTTGTCTGTGGAAAAGTGTATAAAAAATGTGGATTTCTTTGTGGATAAACCCCGCCTTTTTTCCACACTAGTTTTTTGAGATCTTCTTTTCCACAATCTTCAGTCGTTAAAAATTATCTGTTTTACGTTTACAATATCTTGGGTTATTTTCCCTGTTTCTGCTATTTCTTCTTGTATTTTATTTACACCGTGCATTACCGTTGTATGATCCCTGCCTCCTAAAAGTTCCCCTATAGACATAAAAGGCATATCTGTTATTTCTTTCATTAGATACATCGCTACCTGTCTTGGTAATACCAACTCTTTATGTCTCCTTTTACCTTTTACATCATGAATTTTGACTGAGTAATATAAACAAACAGCTTTTAATATTTCGTTCACATTTACGTTTTTAACAACCTTTTCTTTTACAGTGGCTCCCAGCGCCCGTGCAGCAGTATCTACCGTTAAATCGTCTCCTGTGGCCTTTGCATACGTTATAACTTGAATGTATGCACCCTCCAGCTCTCTTATATTTGAATCAACTTTTTCTGCAATAAAATTTAAAACATCATTAGGGACACTTTCTTTATCTGCGTCTCTTTTTGATCTCAATATTGCTGTTCTAGTTTCAACATCCGGGTTTTGGATATCCGCCACTATTCCGCTGCTAAACCTTGAAGTTATTCTATCTTCCAAGCTGTTAAAGTCTTTAGGAGGTCTGTCAGAAGTTAATAAAATCTGTTTACCGCTCATGTAGAGTGCGTTAAAGGTGTGGAAAAATTCTTCCTGAGTAGACTCTCTTCCGATAATAAACTGTACATCATCTATTAAAAGTACATCTGCTTTTCTAAATTTTTCTCTGAATTGGTTTGCTGTGTATTTTCCCCTGCCTTTTCCGCTCTGAATTGTTTCAATAAGCTCGTTAGTAAAAGCTTCTCCCGTGGTGTAGACAACCCTCATACCCGGTTTTGTTTCTATAATCTTGTTCCCCACCGCTTGAATTAAATGGGTTTTTCCAAGTCCTACTTTAGAATAGATAAAGACGGGGTTGTATAATTCTCCGGGTTTTTCAGATATTGCTGTAGCTATGGCATAGGCTAAGTTGTTATTTTTGCCTAAGATAAAATTGTCAAATGAAAATTTCGGATTGAGGTTTGATTTTATTCTTTTTTCTTCGTTTAATTTTTCAACTGTTTTTTGTTGAGAAAAAAGAGGCCCTAGTTCATCTTTGTTTTCTTTCACTTCTTTTTCTTTTGATACCGAGTATTTAATTTTAATCGATTTCCCCCCGATGTTTTTTACAGAATTATCTACAACACTTGAGAATTTAGTTTCAAGATTTTTCTTTACAAAATTATCTTCGCAATATACTTCTAAGACATCCTTTTCAAAAGATACGCCCGTTGTCCTGGAGATCATGGTTTTGTATACCATGGGGGATATCTCAAGTTGAATCTGTCCTAAAACAGCTTTCCAAAATTCCTTTGGATTGTTATTTAATGCTTCTTTCATATAAACTTAACGTCTATTTAACGGGGGACAGTGCCTGTAATTTATGTTCGTCAGTAGAAGTATAAGCTACACAAGTTATCCACAATTATCAAGCAATGTGGATTATAGAGAAGAGGTGTTAAAGGCCTTGTCTTTGTTTTTTATCTTCAATAGCACCTTTTACAGATTCGGCTAAATACTCCTCATATGTTGTTTCTGTTCTTCCTACATAATGAGCAAAATCAATATCAATGTTTTTTACCTTGTTCCCGTAAAAGGATTTTCTGGTAATCAAATCCCATATAACTATTACATCAACACCCTTTTTATTTGCAGCTTTTACACCTGGTATAGAGCCTTCAAAAGCAATTATTTTTTTCTTTTTGATTTTTAAATTTCTTATAGCTTTTCCGTATGTCTTATCGAGAATCTCTTTGCCATTTTCATTAAAAGATACGACATCAAAAATACCTTCTAACCCGAGTTTTTTAGATAGCTCCTCTTGAATTTTTTGGGATAGGTTTGAAACCAAGCCAACTTTATATTCTTTTTCATCTATAAGTTCGTATATTAAGTCCCAGAAACCTTCTGTGGTTTCAAGTTTATCGTTTCTTAAAATTTCCAAAAAAGCCTGCTCTGTTTTTATTAAAAGGTCTTCCACTCTGTAAGCATTTTTTTCTATCTGATTTCCTTGAAGTATTGATTTCCAGATTGTATTTAAAGAATACCCTGGTATACAGTATTCAGTTGGATCTATGTATCCGAGAAAAACTGTCTGCATAGTTTGCTGAAAAGCTTCTATTATAAGAGGATTTATTTCTTTACAGAGCGTTCCCTCAAGATTAAATAAAGCTGCTTTTTTTCCATCAAATATTTTTTTATACATATTTACCAATCGTTTGGAAGTTTTTTTCCTCTTAAAGTTAAATAAAATATATACACGACGGTTAAAGGACCCAAAACCCAATTAACAGGAAACCAATACCACGCATCGACTTTTTTGGTAGCGACAAAAACAGCATAAATAAATCCGAGTATTAAGTAGACTGTAAATACTACTTTTAAAATTTCCATAAAAATATTCTATATTTAATTTACAACTAATTCCACAACTCCCGTTTTAATTCAATTTTTATTTAGTGTCAACAGAATTTTCTTCAAAAAAAGTTTTTAAAATTAAAGTGGCTGCAAGATGATCATTTGCCCGTCTTTTTTTCTGAGATACGTCAAGTGATATTGCTTCCTTCAAAGCATTTTTAGATGTTCCAAACTCATTCTGAAAAATCACCGGCCTTTTGGTTATTGTCTTTAAATTTTTAGCAAATCTCCTTACAACCAGAGATTCTTTAGTTTCCTTTCCCTCAGCAGTTAGGGGTATACCAATAACGATATTTCCTACTTTATTTTCAATAATTACCTTATTTATCTCAAAAATCGCGTCTCTGTCTGTTTTATTTGAAACCGTTTTTATCGGCATGGTTAAATTGTTATGTCCCAGAGCCAGACCGATATTTCTTTCCCCGTAATCTATTCCTAAAAATCTTGGTAGGGAAGTATCTCTGTTAGTTTTCATAATGCCTCCCCTTTATACATTTTATTTAATGTGACTTCTATTCTTTGAGTATCCTTTGGTACTTTTGAAAAGAAAGGCACTACAGGAGATATGTTAAATTCATATGACTCTACGTTTTTAAGACTGTCTATATATTGCTTGGCCTCTTCGTTGGTTCTTCCTTTTAAATTCTCTTTAACATCTTCCTCTTTTATATCGGGAATGATGATGGAGCTTAGTGTTACTTGAATATCAGCTTCGTTAGATTTTAAAACACTGCTTGCTGATTGGCCTAAAATATTTACAGTAACTTTTTTATCTTTTTCGGGCATATAGTGTCCTTCGGGGATTACA
>CAYRRO010000008.1:1812-4917 GCA_964426685.1 uncultured Candidatus Saccharibacteria bacterium | reverse complement strand
CCCTATATCTTTTGCTACTATTTTAACCTTTGCCTCACCGGGATTGAGGGGGCTTGCGGGATCCAAAGGGTCTTGAGGAGTGCTTGCAGGTATTTCCACGTCACCCTTTAAAGTATAAGAAAGGTCTTCTGATTTTCCTGTATATTTAACAGTGTCTCCTTTTTCAAGTTCTATTTTTGAAGATGTTTTGTTGTATAAGGTTATTTCACCCTCTGCTTTCTCGCCTACAATTTTTGTTCCTGTTGTTTCAGCCTCTGCTGTTTCCTGAACACTTGCAGTCAAAACAGATCCTTTTAAAATCATATTTTCGGTACTTGTTTCGTCCTCAGATTTTACTTTAATAGTAATGCTTCTTGTATATGGTTGTGCGCCTACCGTAATAACCACTTTGGCTTTGGGAGCTGTGTTTCCGTAATAAATAAAAGCACCTATTAGAGAAGCAATTATTAGAGGGATTAGAATTATGCCTTTTTTTATTCTACCAACGCCGGGTAACCTAAAATTTTCGAACGGATTCTTAATTTTAGGCAATGAAAAGCTTTTTTTATCAAAATATTCGCCGGAATCGGCAAATTCTTCGGGGATGAGTTCTATATCTTTTCCGGATAGAATATCTATTAAAACATTTCCATATTCGTCTTGGGTTGTGAAGCTTGTGCTTTTTTCGATTTTATCAGCTTGTTGTTGAATTAACCTTAGATTCAATATATTTTCAAATAATACTGATTCCTCGGGTATTTCCAACTCTATATTCAAGTCGGAAGTTTCTTTTATTTTACTTATTACAGAAAGAACACTGTCTGTTTGTTGTAATGGTATTTTTATCATTTAAACTCCTAATATTTCTTTATAAATTATTGATGTTGACGCTAAATAAATCCAATCTGCAGTTAATTCCTGATCCGTAGAATTTATTATTTTTCCGTTTTCCATAAATGATACTTTATTAAAAACAGGGGAGTCCTTGAAAGGAACTGTTTTTGTCCAATCAGCTTTTTGTAGTGATTCCATTACGTCTTTTATATCTATACCGCAACCGGAGACATAGATCTTGGAGGAAAAAGTTTTAACCCCTGTAAAATCTTCAAAAAGAATTTTCAATCCGTCAATCCATATATCTATTATTTCTTTTAAACACGCCTTTATTACTAATGCTTCAGATTCGGAAAGTTTATCGGCGTTATACATTTTAACTACAGATTCGGCACTTTTCCTTGGAAGCCCCATTTTATTGCTTATAGCCTCAATAAAATGGTTATATCCTATATTAAGACTTCTTGTGGAAGTTATCCCCCCTCCGAAAATAGTACCTACATCCGTAGAATCTTCCGATATATTTATGAAAACAAAATCTAAGGATTCTTCTTGTTCTGACTTTATCCATTCAACTAATGAGTACATTTGTGAACCAATTGCAACCATGTCCAAACGAGCCTTTTTTATGCTGTCTTGAAGGGATTTAATGTGAAAATCAGGAACAAAGGAATTAAAAACCGCTATTTCAACGTTTTGACCCCTTTGGCCTTCTAAGACAGCTACTTTTTGCCCGTCTATTTTTATGTATATATCAGATGTTGTTACTGTTTGTAACCCTAATCCGGGGTCGCCCGTAGATTTTATTACCCTGTTTTTTGCCTGCGTAGCAGCTATTTCTGATACTTTTTCATACAGGGTTGCAACCTCGTCCTGTGTTATAGGTTCTGCTGTGGGCCTCTTCATCCTAAGTGTAGTGGTGATTCCTATTGTTATGCCTCCGTCCACCCCTACGATAACTTTTTTTATTTTCTCTATAGAGTCTCTGTTTGCAATTTCTGCTGATGTTTTTATCGCTTCCACAACCGTATTTTGATCTAATATCATACCGTTTCTAACACTGCCTTCAGGTAAATCTTGACTTCCGAACCCTGTTATTTTGAATACATCCTCGTCGAGGTAGAAAGAAAGGCATTTAACATCTCTTGCATTTATGTTAAGAGCAATGAATCTATTTGTATCTTCTTGTGTTTTTTTAAAAGACGGCAGATTTATCATTTCTATGATTATACAAATAATATTCCCATAGTTCCAATTATCAACATTCTAAAAAGGTAATTTTGAAAAAGGAGATTTTTCAGGTGGTAGTTCGGGCAGTATATCTTCTTCGAGCCTTTGATTTATAAAAGCCTCTACTTCTTGAACAGGTGTTCCGTATTTTAATCTTGATAACTCCCTAATTTCTTCGGCAAGTTCGGGGTTTCTGGGTACTGAAGTTAAATCTTTCCAATCGATAAACAATGAGAACGGTGGGGAAGGCTGACCTTTTACTAAGAGTCTCAGATACGCATTACCGACCGGTAGGTTTCCTAAATCTTGTTTTGTGAACGTGGGTTCAAACTGTGTTTCCAAGTACTCGGCGTCGTCTACACCCACTCTAAAAGCGCATGTAGTACCTACGTTTCCAAATATTGCAGTTTTAATATCTTCGGGAAGCTGATTAATAAATTGGTGAGCAACCGTGAGATTTAATTTATATTTCCTTGCCTCGGATAGAATAGTAGCAAAATCAGGAGTAGCAAAGTTTTGAAATTCATCCACATGAAGGAAAAAGTTAGGAAAGTCTTCTTTCAACTGGTGCCTTCTTAATGCAGAGGTTAAAATTCTTGGAACTAAAAGCAACCCTAAGAAATTAGAATTCTCCTCCCCGAGTTTACCTTTAGCCAAATCTACTAATAGAATTTTCTTTTGCGCCATTATTTCATCAAAATTAATAGAAGATTTTTTCTGGCCAATGATATTTCTCATTGTGTTGTCAGTGGTAATTCGGTCAAATTTTGAAACGAAATATCCCATTGTTTCGCCCTTTCTGTTTTGAGTGGTGTTGGCCACTTCGTCCGTCCAATATCTTCTCACCAGGGGATCTGTAACTTTATCGAGGAATTTTTTTGAATATTTTTCATCTATAAACATTCTTAAAACATCAATCATTGTAGCTTCCGGATCTACCATTGCTGTTAGCATTACATTTCTAATAGACCTTTCTAGTAGAGGGCCCATAATTCCTTGATGATTTGGGTCGTAAAGCTTATAAAGAAGGGCAATAAAAGAGTTTATTATCATGTTTTTTTC
>CAYRRO010000008.1:0-1712 GCA_964426685.1 uncultured Candidatus Saccharibacteria bacterium | reverse complement strand
TTCGGGGTAGTGATGTCTTTATTGGGAAAATGGAATATCGTTGCCATTTCCACGTTGTTTAATACCGAAACGTTGGATTTGATTTTTATACCTATTATCGGAATCGCCAGTCTTTTAACCCCTATTCTCCTGTAAATGAAGTCCTCTATAAATCTTTTGGAGTTAATTGCGTTTTTTCTTACAAATCGGTTATAGCTAATGTCTGTGAATTGCTCAAAAGCAGCCGCCAAGTTTTGTATTTGTGACTCTGCCTGTATTTTATCTTCGGCTATGGAAATAACTCGGATCTTTATGTAGAAGCCGGGGTTGTTAATTTTATTTTCTACTGCTTCTAAAAAACTATCGCTGATGCTCGATTTTTTTTCGGGGTTGGCGTTAGCATTTTTTATTCTATTTATAAAACTTCTTCCGGCCATTCTCCAAGTATCTGTCGCAGGTTGTATAACGTATTGAAGGGCAAGTACTTGGTTTTCCTTCATCTTACTCATTGCGTTGGTGATTGAACTCATTGTGTCGTTTTTTAAATCCTCATATTCTTTGATAGGGAAGTATTCCGGTCCTCTGAGTCTTAGTTTTGCTACTTTTGTATATTTGCCCCTGTCCCAAATTTCAGGAGGAGTAACTATTTCTATTTCTGCTGATGGGTAAGCAGCATTTATTTGTTTTTCTACAATAGTAGCTATTTCATCAGGTACAGCAACGTAAAAAGCAATTCCCGAGTCTTTGGATACTATCTCAAAAGATATTCTGTACTGACCGGTAAAAAAAGCGCTAAGCGGTCCTTTCTTAAATCCTATTAAATTAGAAAACATGTGTTCGGCCGCTTTTGTTTCTATTTCGTTGTCTTTGGGGAGAAGGATTTGAAAAAAAGTGAGTTTAAATTGATTTTTCTTTTCATTTTTCTTCCTTAACCAGGAAGCGATTTGTAAAACAATAAATGCAACTATGGCAACTACACAGATAATGAAAACTGCTAGCGAAAGCGTTTCGTTAATTGTGGTTGTGTCAGTTGGGTTCATGGGCAGTTGTCACTTTCTACGTAATTGAAGTTACTTGTTGAATGAAAACACTCTCTACTTCGTCGGCATTTTTTGTGGTTGCTGTAACTTCGGGATCTTTTTGTAGTGATTGCTCTCCAACTAGTTCGCCTGTAGGTAGTTTCGGTTCTTTATTTTTATATATTTCTGACGTGGCGACCTCTTTAAAAGAGGGGGTATTTTTCCCTGGCTCATTATAAATAGGTTGATTTTCAGGTGTGGTCGATAGATTTTCCGTTTCTCTTAACCAATCAGGGATTTCAGAACGACCGCCCAATTCTGTTATTTGCTCGTCTTTTTCAGCAATTGGTTCGGGATTAGGATTCAAACTCGAAATTATTTGTGGTAATTGGGCACTCATACAATTATTTTAACATCTTCGAGAGGGAAATTAATAGTATTGATTAAAGATTACAACTATCTTTTTCTTGTGCCTTTGAAGTATCTCTTTTTTACTATCTTTCCTTCGTCGAGTATTTCGTTCGCGAGATCTTCCAATGTGTCTGCAACAGGGTCTTTGTTTTCCTGGATAAAATCTTTAACCCGTGTTGCCTTTTCCTTGACTATTTCAACGTAAGGTTCCGATTTAACTTTAACTTCTTCTATTTTTTCTTTTGCCTTTTCAATAACCGGCTCTATTTTTTTAGCTGCTTCTTCATATTTTATCCTGGCTTT
>CAYRRO010000007.1:13572-14648 GCA_964426685.1 uncultured Candidatus Saccharibacteria bacterium | reverse complement strand
TCAGGAATGCAGAATAAAAGAGTGGGTGCTTTAAATGTTGAAAAGTTATTGCAGGATGGAACAGTTCAATTAAATCCTAGAGTTGATCACTTAATTAGAGAATTTGGAAGAATAGGTATTAAATGTAAGCAACTAACTACTCAGGAATTGGTAGAATTATACTTTGATATTTATAATCCGAGTAACATTCACGGTCAGAGAATAAGGACTAATTTAGATGATTATAAGACTGCAATTGTAAATCCAGCAATTATAGAGGAATAAGATATGGCATTAAATATTTTTGATTTATTTAAAAAAAATACAAAAAAAGCTGTAAATAAATCGGGTGACTCAGCTGAGGAAGAAAAAACCCCACCCGAAATTTTAGCTGAAGGAATGATGAACGTTAGGGATATAATAGCTCCCTCGGCTATTGAGGTTGATTTCAATGACATAAGAATTGGAGATATGTATTACAGAACCTTTTTTGTTTCCGGTTACCCTAGATTTGTAGGTGCTAATTGGCTTTCCCCTGTCATAAATTTTGATCATACTCTTTTGATTTCAATGTTTTATTACCCAGTGAAATCAAAAGTTATACTTGATGATTTAAGGAAAAAAATCACAGAATTAGAAGCAACGACAATGACTAATAGGGAAAAGGGTAAGGTCTCTGACCCGGTAGTTGAGGCGGCGCTTGAGGATGCAACAGCTCTACAGGAACAGTTAGTTAAGGGTGTTGAGAAATATTTTCAATTTTCTTTTTACATTACCATTCCCGCTTATGAGAAAGACGAGTTGGACAGTGTTAGTTCTAAACTTGAATCTCTTCTCGCATCTTTGTTATTAATATCTAAAACATCCGCACTTCAAATGGAAGACGCTTTTAGATCTTGTATACCAACAGGTATAGATAGACTAATGGTTACAAGAAATATGGATACAACAAGTTTAGCGACAACGTTTCCATTTACTTCTTCCGATTTGACTATGGAAGAAGGAATAATGTACGGAATCAATAAACACAACGGATCGTTAGTTATATTTGATCGTTTTTCAATGGAAAATGCTAATTCGGTTGTATTTGCAAAATC
>CAYRRO010000007.1:9069-13472 GCA_964426685.1 uncultured Candidatus Saccharibacteria bacterium | reverse complement strand
CCAATTGCTTTTTATATGATATTGGATTATGTGTGGACAACAATTAGAAGGGATTTAAGAAAAAGAATACTAATAGTTGAGGAGGCTTGGTATTTAATGCAAAACCCAGATAGTGCAAGATTTATATATGGAATAGCTAAAAGAGCTAGAAAGTATTATTTAGGTTTGACAACTATATCCCAAGATGTGGACGACTTTTTGACATCTGATTATGGTAAGGCTGTTGTTACAAATTCTTCTATTCAAATGTTGTTCAAACAACACCCTGCAGCCATAGACAAGGTTATGGATACTTTCTATCTATCTGAGGGTGAGAAAAGATTTTTGCTTTCTGCAGGAGTCGGCGAAGGCTTGTTCTTTGCGGGCTCTAATCATGTGGCTATAAAGGTTATGGCATCGGAATCAGAGCACAAGCTTATAACTACTAATCCCGAAGAAGTTTTAAAATTAAAGGAAGAAAGAAGACTTGAGGAAAAAAGGGGACAGTTGGAATTAGGAAGAAAAGAAGAAAACCGAATGGAATACAAACCCTACAAAGCTCCTGAACCAATGGACAAATACACTACATTTGACGATTTAGGAAATGTAAAACAGGAGTTTAAACCTATAAAAACTTATGAAAATGAATTTAAAAAATCTGATGTTGAAAAAGAGATTGAAATACCGGCTTCAGTTGAAAAAAAGCCTATTTCAGAACCTAAGGAAGATTTAATTATTAAGACAAGGTTTAACGAAGTTTCTCCTCCAAGTCCAAGGCCCCTTAATAATATATCTAATAATAATTTTCAAAAAGAACAAAAGTCTGTGGTTGTAGATTTAAACAAAAATAACCCAGCTTCCGATATTTCTTTAAATAAAACCTCTGTTCCCGCCCCTGCCCCCGATGTTGAGGTGAAGGAGAAACCTGCTTACAATTCTAACCCTACCCAAAATACTAATCAAAATAATCAGTTAACTCAGCCCTCTCCTCAAAAGCCTAAAAATACACTGGATAGTAAAGTAATAGAGTTAAGAAAAAAAATGTTACAGGATGAGGATAGTTTTTTAGATAATACCCCGTCAGCAAATGAGATTATGGATTCAGTGGAAGATATGAAGAGAAATAAGCAGGTAAATAATACTCAGTCCCCGACTCAGAATACACCAAACACCCAATAGTGTAATTAGATTTGCATTGGCATTATAATGTGTATAAAGTCTTTAATCCCGTCAGGTATAAAGGTACAGGGTGATAGGTTTCCGTTGGATTTAAACTCAATATTTTCTGATTTTACATTTCCCAGAAAGTCTAATAGATACTTAGAGTTGAATGCAATTTCAACTAACTCTCCCTCAACCTCGGCGTTGAAATTGCTTTCATGTTGACCTGTTTCCTCCGATAGAGAAGTGATTTTAATTTTACCTTCGGGATCAAATCTTATTTTGATTGTGCTGTTTCCTTCTTTTGCAAAAATGTCGGTTAATCTCACTGCTTCGGTAAATTCCAAAGTTGAAAAGTTTGCTTTGACAACGTGTTCCGTTGGGATGATTTTTTTATAATCAGGGTAATCTCCGTCAAGCACTCTTGTAGCAATTAGTGTATCTTCCGCTCTAAATAATCCTAAATTTTCATCTTGATTTAGTGTAAATTCTATTGGCTCCGCTGACATTGAGAATATTTTAGCCATTTCCAGAAGAGTTTTGGCCGGTATTACAACTTTAAAATCGTTAATCTCGCCTTTTATTTTTATATTTTTTTCTGAAAGTCTAAAACCGTCTGTTGACGTTATGATAAGTTTTTCTTTAGAGTAATCCATATAAATTCCTGTGAATATGGGTCTGCTGGTATCCACGCCCGAGGCGAAAGCTACTACCCCAACTACACTATTTAATAATCCGGGATCAATAGACAGGCCCTTAGCGTTTTTAGGAAATGACGGCAACTCAGGAAAATCTTTTGCGCTGCTTCCATTAAACTTTGATTTTGTGGATTTTGAGTTTACAACGAGTATCTCATCTTTAACAGATGCGTTAATAGTTCCGGGCGACAAGTTAGATATAAAATCTTTTAATAATCTGGCAGGAACGGTAATTGAACCTTCCTCTTCAATGGAAGCACCCACATATGTTGTTATAGCAGTTTCTAAATTAGTCGCGGATAGTTTAATTCTTCCTTTGTCAGTTTCTATAAGAACATTGGATAAAATTGGCAATGAACTTTTAGCCGGTATGGCGTGCATTATGGTCTGTAGACCTTTTGAAAGATTTTCCTGCAGGAAAGAAAATTTCATTTTTTATATTTATTCCTTTTTACCTTTAGTTAATTTTTTTGGTTTTAATACAACTCTTCTATTTTCACCCTCGCCAGTGCTTTCTGATTCAATATCGTTATATTCGGAAACCAGAACGTGTATTTGTCTTCTTTCCCACGGACTCATTCTCGGCATCTCTACTTCTTTTTGAAAAAATCTTACTTTGTCGATAAAAGTCTTAGCCATGTCCTGAATTTTTTCAGTCTTTCTACTTTTGTAATCATTTATATCCAGAGTAATTAAAGGTTGTGTCTGGGTTTCCCTGTATATCATTAATCTTAGGATATTTTGTAAACCGTCTAATGATTGACCTCTAAAACCAATTAGAAAATTTAAATCATCCCCGGAGACTGTGACGTTAAAATTATTTTCTTCAATTTCTTCAACAGAAAGCTCGGGTTTAATACCAATGTGTTGAAAAATTTTATTTAGTTTTTTCTTAATTAATTCTTTTGTGTCCATATTAGTTAATGATTTCTTTTAAACAGCAGAATAACTACGAACTCTTTTTACCAGATTTCAACTTATTAATAAAGGGTTTTAAACCTCCCCAGCCTGAAAAGAAATAAGTTTGACCAATCTGAAACACCGTTGATATGAAGATATAGAGCATAACTCCTGAAGGTAAAGTAATACCAAAAATAAAGAACATTAGGGGCATAATGTATTGGTTTTGTTTCTGCATTGCCTGCATCATATCGTCTACTTGTCCTGGTGTTTGTTTTACAGCCTTGTTGGAGGCTTTTGTGAAAGGAGACATCATTTTTGTAGCAATAAACTGAGCTGCTACTGTAAATACAGTTAGTATCAAATAAGGATCAGGTTTCGTTAAGTTTAAGTAGAGGAATTTTGTGGCAAGATTTTCCCCGTGTGCAAATTTAAAAGAATCTATATAAATCCTGTTGTTTAAGGCCATTAAGTCACTAGCCGTTGTAAGAGTAGTTAGAGATCTGTAAATAGCAATCATAAGAACAAATGTTATTAATGTTGTAATACATCCGGCTCCGGGGTTTATTCCGTGCTTTTTGAACAGTTCCATTTGGAGCTCGGCTTGTTTTTTCTTGTCATACTTAAATTTCTGTTTTATTTTCTCTAACTCGGGTTGAATGTCCCTTTGTTTTTTTGCCATCTTTATAGAAGGCATTGTAGCCGGGATTAGGGCTACTTTAGCGATAATTGTGAACAGTACTATAGAAACGCCAAGGTTTCCAAAAACTCTATATAAAACTATAAGCAGATTAAATATTGGATTTATTAGTATTGTATTCCACATAATTATTTAAATATCTTTCTAATTTACTTTACAGGATCGTGCCCACCCTTTGAAAAAGGATTGCATCTAAGTATTCTACCAAATCCCATCAAGCCCCCTTTTATAATTCCGTATTTTTCTATAGCTTGGTAGGTGTACTCAGAACAAGTAGGTGTGTACCTACAAACTTTAAACCCTTTGTTATCAAGAGAAAGATGCTTCTGATAGAATTTTATTAAATTCAGAGCTAATTTCTTCATAATTAACATTTGTACAGGCAGTTTTAGGATGTATTACCACCCACAATCCTTCTTTACTTATTAATTCAAAATTATTTTTTATTATATCCCTAAAAATTCTTTTTACCCTGTTTCTTACAACGGCTCTTTTATCAAATTTATTGGAAACCACCACCCCGGCTTTTGTAGGCCCCTCGTAATTTTTTGGTTTAAGAAAATATATATGAAAATATTTTCCCTTGTAATACTTGCCGTATTTTCTGGTAATGTTGAATTCAAAATTGGAAGATAGTCTGTTTTCTTTTTTTAACATTAGAAGATTAAGAGCGGTTTATCTTTTATGGTCTATTTTACTTCTTTTGGATACGACCAATTTCTTTCTTCCTTTTGCCATTCTTCTTTTAATAACATTTTTACCGCCCGGTGTGGACATCCTTTCCATAAATCCGTGCTTTTTTATTCTTTTTCTTTTTTTAGGCTGCCATGTTCTTTTTGTTTTCGGCATAATTTTTACTCCTTAATTACAGGTGGAGTTTATAAGATAATTGCGGTATAGTCAACAATATGAACGAGCAAAAACCTTTAATAAAATTTGATGATTTTTTAAAAGTTGATATGAGA
>CAYRRO010000007.1:4237-8969 GCA_964426685.1 uncultured Candidatus Saccharibacteria bacterium | reverse complement strand
GCTCCCGTTATATTCCATTTGGATAAAGATGTTAGTAACGGTACTCTAATTAGATAATCTAAAAATGATTCTCCGAAAATCAAAAAAATATTACATAAAAACTTTTGGTTGCTACGCTAATGAAGTTGATTCTGATTACATTGCAGGATTGTTGGAAAATTTGGGTTTTTCCGAGCTTGATAAAAAAGGCCGCAATGAAACCGAGGAGATCGAACACGCTTTAAAAAACGCTGACATACTAATTGTTAATTCTTGTTCAATCAGACAAAAAAGTGAGGACAAAGTTTACGGGATAGGTAAGATGATAAAAAATAATCCTAAGGCCCGGGCGAAAACTGTTTTAACCGGATGTATGGTCGGAAGTGTCACCGGAGATAGAAAAAGATTTTCCGAGAACCAATTAAAAGCGAAAACAAAAGAATTTGATGCGTATTTCCCCCCTTCTGACGTTGAAAGTTTTATAACAGTTTTAAAAGAATTAAATTTATTGTCCAAAGGTGTTGTACTTAGAAAAGAGGATTTGAAAAGAAGGCAAAAAAATAAAGACCATGCTTATGTAAATGTATCTTATGGGTGCGATAATTTTTGTACATATTGTGTTGTACCTTACTCAAGAGGTTGTGAGATTTCCAGAAGCAAAAAAGAGATATTGGAAGAAATTAAATGTCTTTTAAAAAGAGGAATTTCTGATTTTACCTTGTGTGGTCAGAATGTTAATTCCTGGGGATTGAGCATGGAAGAAAAGTTTAAAGTTAGATCGGCGGGGCGGGGTGATAAGGCCGGTAAATATTTGGATAAAATACCTTTTGCCCAATTGTTAAGAGAAATTCACGATATTGATGAGGTAAGAAATATTGATTTTATATCATCCAATCCTTTTGATTTTACTCAGGACCTGGTGGATATTTTTAAACTTCCTAAGATTTCAAATTATGTTCATATAGCTGTTCAATCAGGAAACAACGAGATTTTAAAAGCGATGAATAGAAGACACACTTCCGAAGAATTTGTGGATTTAATAGGCCGAATTAGAAAAGTAAGACCGAAAATTGAAATCGGAACAGATATAATTGTAGGTTTTCCGGGTGAAACAAGGGAACAGTTTATGGATACAGTTAAATTAGTCGAAGAAGTGAAATTTTCGGTGGCTTTTATTTCGATGTATTCATCGAGAAAGGGTACGTTTGCAGAAATCCATCTAAAAGATAATGTTCCTATAAAGGAAAAAAAGTGGAGGCATATGTATTTAACAAAAGTTTGGCGTAAGAACAAACCAAAAGGAAAAAGTAATTATTCTCATTCTCGATGGCTAAGTTCAGAATAAAATTTATGAGTAAGAGTTCAAATATTTTTATTATTTTAGGACCCACATCTTCAGGTAAAACATCTCTGGCACTTGATTTATGTAAAAAATATGATGGTGAAATTATTTCAGCCGATTCCAGACAGGTTTGCAGATTTATGGACATCGGTACCGGTAAAGTACCTATAAAATCAGATATAAATCTTAAAAAATATGCCTATTGTTGGGAGTTTGACAGCGTTAAAATATGGGGATATGACCTTGTAAATCCCGATCAATTTTTTTCAGGTTATGATTTTGCAGATTACGCTTTAAAAAAGGCCAAAGAAATATTAGGTGTTGGTAAAACAGTGTTTTTAGTAGGCGGGACCGGTTTTTATATCGATCTTTTTACAGGGAGGAAAAAACCTTCTAACGTTTTACCCGATCTATATTTAAGAAATTCTTTAGAACAAAGTTCTTTAACTGATCTTCAAAATAAACTTAGAGATTTAAATAAAGACTCGTTTGAGAATATTGATTATAAAAATAAGGTTAGGCTGATTAGGGCAATTGAGAAAGAATTATCCGGAGATGTTAGAAACGAAATGCTTCCATATCTTGAAAATGCAAAATTTACTTATTTAGGTTTAACTGGGGAGAGAAATTTTTTATATAAAAGAGTTGATAATTGGGTTGATGAAATTTGGAGCAGTGGTTTGATAGACGAAGTCAAATCTCTTACAGAAATGGGTTACGGAAACAGTTCTAAGCTTAAAGGCGTAGTGTACAAGGAGGCTTTTGATTATATAGAAGGTAATTTAACTGAGTCTGAAGCAGTTCAAAAAACTAAATTCGGTTTGCATGCGTACATAAGAAGACAACAGACTTGGTTCAAGAAAAACAACTTAGTAGAGTGGTTCGATATTTCTAAGGACGATTTTAAAGAAATAATATACAATAGAGTAAAGGAGAACTTATAAATGGACAAACAAATAGTAATATCAATTAAAACAATAATTCTTTTTCTCTTAACCCTTTTTGGGCTTTTCGTTATTTATAGATTAGGACCGATTATAGGGATACTTTTATTGTCAACTTTATTAGTGATATCTATGGAGCAGCCTGTTAGATATTTTATGAAGGGTGTTTTATTTAACAAAAAAATATCCAGAGGTCTTGCAGTATTAATTTCTTATTCTCTGTTCGTTTTAATATTATTGGGAATTCTCACATTTATCGTTCCTCCTTTAATAACCGAGCTTCAAAAAATGATAATAAGTGTTCCTTACATGCTTCAAAATATTAAACTTCCTGAAGGATGGCAATCATCTGTTCCTGAAATGTTTCCCGACACATCAAAAATATCTTCAGGGGTTATAAATGCAACATTTTCAATTTTTTCAAATTTTGCAACTTTTCTAAGCGTTTTAGTTATATCAATTTACATGTCATTGGATTGGGAAAATATTAAAAGAGGTTTCATTTCTCTTTTTCCTAAGAATAACGAGGACATAGTAAAAGAGACTATCGAAGATATTGAGAAAAATATCGGGGCGTGGATAAAGGGCCAGTTGCTTTTAATGCTTGTAATTGGGGTTGCAAGTTTTATAGGACTTTCTATTTTGGGAGTTAGGTATTCCGTTGGTTTGGGTTTGTTATCGGGTATTTTTGAAGCTATTCCGAACGTTGGGCCTGTTCTATCCGCTCTTGTAGCTGGTTTATTGGGTTTTGCTGATAGCCCTATAAAAGGCATCGGGGTAGTATCTCTTTTTGTGATAATTCAGCAGTTGGAAAACAATTTGCTTGTCCCAAAAATTATGGGTAAGGTTTCCGGATTTAGGCCTCTTGTTATTTTACTTGCCTTGTTGGTAGGGGCTAACTTCTTTGGAATAATCGGGGCTGTGTGTGCTGTTCCGGTAACTATGATAGCTTCGACCATTTTAAAGAAATTTTTCGGAACAAATAATTAATATAAATAGGCACGGGAAGCCTATAAGCCAGATTCTGTATTATCCGATCATCTATCTACGCCCCATCTTTGTACCTTGCCGAGCCGACTTAAAGCGGTACGTTCGTGGGTTTCTGCAGGGTGGGATTGCCCGTTTCATACTTTTTCCATGCTTAAGCTTACGGAAAAAGCTCGTCTCTGTTGCTCTCGGAAGATGTTAATTCACCTTCCGTTTCCATCAATTTTCATTGATGAAACACCAGCGATTACGCGTCGGAGGTTACCCTCCGTCCCCTTGCTCTGCGCAGTCTGGACTTTCCTCTCTTAATTCAGGTTCACACCTTTCATAAAAGCGATCAGTCAGCTTCCCGTGCCGATATTATAACATTTTTTAGCTTATTCGTTTTGTTAAAACTGTGTTAAAATGCTAGAAAAATCTTAGAAAGGATGGAATAAAAATATGGAAAGTCTTAAAGTTATTAGGAGCATCCAGAATACTGGATTAAAGAGTCAGAATTCTGTTCCCGGCACAGTTGAGCTGATTAGTGAATTTTTACTGGAAGCTCTTCCAAAGAAAAATTACAGGCCGGGAAAACTAGATGATGACCAATATCGTGGGTTGAATTTCGTTTTTTTTAAAAAAAGTAAATTTAATCTACCTTTAGGTTGGTTAGCGTTTAGTGACTCTGAAAGGTATGTTGAGTTATGGGTTTTTAGATCTGCGGAATCCATAATTAAGAATATAACCGAAATATTAGAAAAATATTCAAGGGAATTTGATTGCGAAGTCAACTTGAGTGTTCTTCAAAATTATTAGAAATTGAGAAGTAGCGCATAGCGTCCGGTTTTAGATTTTTCTCCGGACGCTTTTTGTATGCTAAAATACTTGCATGTCTGAAGATTTGGATCCAGAAAAATATCACGTTTTAACACCTAAAAAGAAAAAGTTAGTAGTGTTTTTTCTATTATTTTTATTCCTTTTCTTTATTCCTTTGATGTCCTTTATTTATTATAAGAGCGCTGTTCACAGGCCTTCTCAAACATCTAAGGAAGCTAATTTTGAAATAGGATCGGGTGATGATGTTTTTGAAATTGCTCAGATGCTTTATGAAAAAGAAGCAATTAACTCCGAATTTCTTTTTATATTTTATGTTTTTATGAATAGGTCAGACACAAATATCCAGGCAGGCACATACAAAATTCCGGCCGGAACCTCATTAGTGAATTTGGTGGATGGGTTAAAAAACGGGAGAAACGACATATCTTTGACATTTTTAGAAGGTTGGAGGCTAGAACAATTTGCAATTTTTGCTTCACAGAATCTTAAGAATTTTAATTACCAGGAATTTATGGATATTGCAAAATCATACGAAGGCTACTTATTTCCTGATACTTATTTTTTCAATTTAGATGCTGATGAAGAAGAAGTTTTTAATAAACTAAGAGAGACATTTGATAAAAAAACATCAAGTATCCTTACAGGTGAAAATTTGGATAAA
>CAYRRO010000007.1:0-4137 GCA_964426685.1 uncultured Candidatus Saccharibacteria bacterium | reverse complement strand
TTGATTGGTGGCCTCATAATCTTACACGTGCAGAATTGGACACGGAACATCCTTATAACACCCGAGCTGTAGTTGGTCTTCCTCCAACTCCTATTTCAAGTTTTAGTTTATCGTCACTATCTGCAGTTTTAAATTATGAGGAAAGTCCCTATTACTTTTACTTAACCGGAAAAGACGGAATTATGAGATACGGTGTAGATATAAAAGAGCACGAACAAAACATTTCACAATATCTTTCTAATTAATTTTCTCTAATCCGAATCTCTCAAACTTTTTATTAACAAATCTTTAGTAATCTTTATCCCGCAATTTTCCAATATTTTATCTTTGACGAAAATTGGGACTGACATTTCTTTTGAAATCTCCAGTGCGTCTTTGATGCCAATATTGAACTCAAATTCCCTGCCTTCTTTTTTTAAAGTTAGGTATGCATAAAAACTGTTACAGCAGTAATGATAGATTTTTATATTCGAGACGCCTATACCGCAGCCTCGTAAAATTCTTCTAATACTATTGTAAATAGATGGGGCTGTATTCTTATTGTTAAATACAATCTCTATCGGCAGTAAAGTTTTTAACGATTTGCAAAATAAATACAACGTAGAAAAATCTGTGTAAGGGACTTCAGTTATAAATTTTACTGACTTATACATATTTTTTAAATCTAATATATAATTGTTATAAATATGTCTAATCTGCTCAAAGATAGTTACGACAAAATGGAAGCTGTTAAAGGCAAAAGGCTCGTTTATATGCTTTTAGCCATTTTTGTCGTTTTTACCGTAATAGGCCTCTCTGTCGGATATCTTATGTCACCTAAATTAAGTGAAGATGAAACGCCTGCAGAAAATTATTCTGGAAATTTACCCAAACCGGAGAAAACCGAAGCTTCCGGAAAAATTACCTATGTAAATCCGGAAATGTACCCAATGGATGAAATATCTTATTCTCTTACCGATGGTTCGGGTAAGGATATTTATTTACTTTCAGCAAAAGATAATAAATTAGAAATCTCGGAGGGTTTATATGTAAGGGTTGTCGGAACATTAAGTAAGTTGAAGGACGGTAAAACCCCCGTTCTTATAGTAGAGGAGATAATAATAAACAATGTCTCAAATTGAGTTTAAAAATGTAACCAAAGAATACATTAAAGATAATAAGGTTTTGGACGGTGTTTCTTTCTCAATTGAAAAAGGTGAGTTTGTTTTTATGATAGGGCCGTCGGGAGCGGGTAAATCAACAATCATAAAATTACTAACCAGGGAAGAGAAGCCGGAAGAAGGCCAAGTTATTTTCAATAATCAGGATATTTTAGAAATTCAGCCGGAAGAAATGCCTGAATTTAGGAGAAAAATAGGTGTTGTTTATCAGGATTACAAACTCTTAAATTCCAAAACTGTTTACGATAATGTAGCTGTTTCATTAGAAGTAGTGGATTCAGACGAGCAAGAAATAAAAAGCGTGGTTCCCAACGTTTTAAGTCTTGTAAATCTTTTAGATCATTCTTCAAATTATCCTCAGGAATTATCGGGCGGGGAGAAACAAAGAGTTGCAATCGCCCGAGCTTTGGCACACGAGCCCGATGTTTTAATTGCTGATGAAGCAACTGGAATGATAGACCCCGATGTTTCTGATGAAATAGTAGAATTATTGGAAAAAATTAACTCTTTGGGCACGACTGTTATCATGGCTACACATGATCAAAGGATTGTTGATAAGCTAACTAAAAGAGTTATTAAAATTGAAAAAGGTAAATTAGTTTCCGACAAAAAGGGAGGTAAATATCGTGCCTAAAGTATGGAATATATTAAAAACCTACATACAGAAAGAAAGATTGATGACGGTTTCAAACATTTTGGTTATGGGAGTTACTTTTCTGCTTCTTGGGATTTTTATTGAAGTGGTAGTGTTGTCTCAAACAATGTTGAAATATTTAGAAGATCAAGCTCAAATTACCGTATTTTTTAAAGATGAGTTTGGAGAAGATAAAATAATTCCTTTTAAAGATAGTCTGCTTTCCGATGAAAGAATATCCGAGGTAACTTATATATCTAAAGAGGAAGCACTTAAAATTTTTAAAGATATAAACCAAGACCAACCAGTTTTATTGGAATCTATTTCTGCAAGCGTACTGCCTGCCAGTTTGGAGATTAAGACAAAGAAAATCACTGATCTTGAGGGACTTACAAACGAACTTCAATCAAAAGAAGGTGTTGAGGAGGTTAGATTTTATAAAGATGTAATCCAAAAATTTAAATCAGTTAGTAACACCGTGTACATAGTAGGTTTTATTTTAGTAGTTATGTTTTTTCTAATTTCATATTCGGTTATTATTTCTTCTTTAAGAACAGCAATAAATTCACGTGGTCAGGAACTTGAAGTAATGAGGTTAGTAGGAGCCAAGGATTCTTACATAACGAAACCTTTTATATACCAAGGGGTGTTTTTCAGTGTTATATCAGCATTTTTAGCATCAATTATAATCTTCATTTTGGGTTTTGTTGAAAGTAAGTTAGGTGTGTTTTCCAGGGGATTATCTTTTGGTTTTCTACCTAAAGTGTTCGTGAATCCTGTAATATTTTCTTTGATTTTAGCCTTTATTATTATTCTATCCGGATTTGTTTTGGGATACTTTGGAAGCAGGGCCGCGGTCAAGAAATATTTAAAATATTAAAAGACCTATGAAAATCAAAAAATATTTTTTCTTAGTAATAGCTGTAATTTTTGCTTTTTTATTACCTTTTTCTATTCCTTCTTTCGCGCAGGAAGAAACCTCAGAAGAAACTACTGAAGAGGAAGAGGATATTCAGGAGGAAATAGAAGATATTCAGGAAAAAATTGAAAAATATGAGAAGAAGATTAGTGATTTACGTGGAAAAGCTAACACTTTACAAAATGAGATTGACTATATGGACAGTCAGATAGGACTTACTCAACTAAAAATCCAAAATTCCATTGCTAATATTATAAAAACAGAAGATAGGATTAGTGAGCTTTCTGAAGGTATAGAGAACTTGGGGATAAGGATAGACAAGCTTGTTAAATCTATCGAATATCAGGAAATGATTTTAGGTTCAAGAATGAGAGAAAGATATAAGGACAGGGATAGTAATCTTTTGATGCTTTTATTTGGTAGTGACACCTTAAACTCATTAGTTAAAAAAACAGAGTACTTAAGAGCGCTGGAAGAGAATGATAATAAATTAATTGATCAGATGGGAGAGACAAGAACAAGTTTTGAACAACAGAAGGATATTTTTCAAAATAAAAAAACAGAGCAAGAAGAGTTGAAAAACAAGCTTCAGGTGGAAAAGGCAAATTTGGATAGTTATCAAAGGAGTCTCGATAGTCAAAAACAAGCGAAAGAAAAGCTTTTAGCGGATACTCAAAATGACGAAGCAAAATATCAGGAATTGTTAGCTGAAGCAGAGAAAGAACTTGCTTCGTTTGCAGGTTTTGTTCAGAACGCCGGGGGAGGAATCATTGGGAGTAACGAATTTGGCTCTGGTAAAGAGGGGTGGTATCTCTCTCAGAGAGACGCAAGGTGGGCTAACCAAAGAATTGGGAATTCAAATTACACTGTTTTTGAAGTTGGTTGTTTGATAACAAGCGTTGCGATGTATAACAGGTATTATGGAAATAATATTTCTCCTGCGGACATAGCCAAAGATAGTAGCAGGTTTTTCTCCAACACAGCTATGATGCTTATACCTTGGAAAGCACCTCCCGGTAAAAGTTATAGGGCTATAACAGCTTCATCTATTAATGATGAGTTGGAGGATAGGCCGGTTATTGTAGGTGTTTATGCAGGTCCTTATGGTACACATTTTGTTGTATTATCAAAAAAATCAGGTAGTGATTACATTATGTACGATCCGTGGTACGGACCTGACTTAAAATTTTCGGATTACTATCAGAAATCCTCTATTTATAGTGCCGTTGTTTTTAAGTAGTAATTTCCATTTTCAATAGAAATTAGAACCTTTTTTATACGCGTTCATTATATAAAATGAATCCGTGAGAAAAATAATTTTCGTTTCTTTTTTACTTTTTTATAAAATCTTTTGTGTTGCAGAAAATAATTACTTTGATTTTTCATTAAGCAGATATCTTATAGATGAAAATAAAGAGACGGTA
>CAYRRO010000006.1:2880-17976 GCA_964426685.1 uncultured Candidatus Saccharibacteria bacterium | reverse complement strand
GTCGGAAGTACCTAAAGGCACTTCCGACATTTCCTGGCGGAGGGGGAGAGATTCGGTCACCGGTTCTCGCCTACTGGCGAGCCCGTCGACCCCGGCTCGGCGCCGTCGCGCCTGCGCCATTCTCATCTCCCCAACACTAATGAAAAAGCGAAAAGTATCTAAAGACACTTTTCGCTTTTCCACTGGCGGAGGGGGAGAGATTCGAACTCTCGATTCTCTTGCGAGAATAGCGGTTTTCAAGACCGCCGCACTAGGCCACTATGCGACCCCTCCATTTACAAGGAATGCAAGAATTATACATTATGAAAGGTTTTTATATTAATATCTGACCAACTCTTCGGGCTTAAACCACAGGTTAATCTCGTATTCTGCTTCTTCAACAGTACCGGAAGCATGTACTAAATTAGAAATAGCTCTTCCGTTCATATTGGCTAAAATAGCAGAATCAAGCGAAAAATCACCTCTAATTGTGCCAGGGGCTGCTTTAGTTGGAACTGTACTACCTACCAAGCTTCTAAGCCTCTCTACGGCATTGTAACCCTCTAAAACGAACGCAAATACCGGTCCCGAGCATAAGTAGTCTACATTCCACTTTTTAACTAAATTCCCAATTTCAATAGGATCTTCGGTCCCCATATTTTCCATTAAATCTATGCCGTATTTTTCACAATCCTCGATTGTCCTAACACCAACATTTTTCTTCCACTCATCAGTATCGGGATAATGTTTTATACCAAGTTCTTCACTTGGAACCATTATTTTACCCGCCACTAAGCTAAAACCCATTTTTTCAACTCTCTGAACTATATCTCCGACAAGGCCTCTTTTTACTGCATCCGGCTTTAAAACCAGCAGTGTTTTTTCTTTTAAATCTTTTTTCATATGTGTAATGTTATACCAAAAAATAGAAATTCAATCTATAAGAATATCTTCAACAGAATACTCACCACCCTCATACATTGTTATGGCGCTTAATCTTGAAGTTTGAATAGCACTTTGGGGAAGGTCGTTTACAGTACCGGTAATAGCCCCAACAACATAGTGGAATAGCCCACCCCTCTTCGAATCTTCAATTTTACTCGACCTGTGATGCTCCCCGGCAAAAACGGCTTTTATTCGCTGGTTTTTTCTTATCAAATCAAGTAATTCCTGTCCCTGATCTTTGACCGATTGTTGTTTTTCTTTCATATCATCGTCTTGGGGGCTGTTTAGCATACTACCCATGTAAGTGATATCAAAAGGGGGATTTAAGCCCTCTGTAAATAAGGGCTGTGAGAGTACCAAAAAATCAACGTTCCCAATGTTTTTTTCAATCCAAGTCATTTGAGTCTTAGAAATCTCAGTAAAATTAGGACTATTATCAATAAGCATGAAACGCACCCCCTTATATTCCATAATATGATAATTAATACCGAAAACATCATTAAAGTTATGGCTGTTTAAACTGTCTGCGATATCATGATCTCCCGGTATTGCGTAATACTCAATACCAAAAGTATTGAGTTTTTCTCTAACTTTTTTTAAAGATTCTATATCACCATAATTTGTAAGATCTCCTATTATAAAAAGTTTGTCACATCCTGAAGATTTAATTTTCTCACCTGCTTTTTGTAAATTCTCCAGGTCTTGGTGTATATCGGAAATTACGCATATTTTGAATAAATAGGATTTAATTACACCGCCATTTTCTCCAGTATCCTCTAATTCTTTTTCATACGAATTTTTATTTTCAGAACTCTCAATTTTTTTAGAAAATAAGGTAATAAATTTACTCATTTTATCGCTTTTTACTATATTATCAGTACTTGATATTTTGGAAATAATAATGATGATGCCTAATAAAAGAGCGCTTATAACGACTACTGCTAGTATAGAATTAAAAATTTTTAAAATAGCAGGTTTTTTTCTTGCGTATTTACGCGTACCTACTCTTCTTGAATTAGAATACCTATAGGGTTTACTTTTTGTTGAATATTTTTTGGTTCTTTTTCTGGCCATCTTAAAAATTTACATTTTTTCTACTGCTTTAATACCTAAAAGTTTTAGCCCGTTTTTTATAATCTGAGATGCCCCTGCCACTAAAAATAATCTAAAAACCCTAACGTTTTTTTCTGCATTTAAAACAGGCACCTCACCGTAAAATGAATTAAATTTTTGACAATAATCGTATAGGTAATTAGCCAAAATATGGGGGGTCATATTGTCAACACATGACATAATAATTTCGGGGAATTTGTAAAAATCTCTAATTAGCGAAACTTCTCTGTCCGAAAGATCCACTTCTTCAAAATCTTCAGGTTTGTAAGATAACCTACCTACCTCAAAACCAGCCTTTTCGATAATAGACATTGCTCTGGCGTAAGTGTACATAATATAAGGCCCCGTATTCCCTTCAAATTTAGTTATGTTTTTAATATCAAAAACTATATCCTGCTTTGAATCCATCTTTAACATACCGTATCTATAAGCCCCCAAGGCTATTTTTCTACCCGTATCCTTGAGGTTAGTAATCTCCTTCATACTGTTTTCGATCTCTTCTTTTTCCAAATCCAAAATCTTTTCAAAAACTTCATCCGCTCCAACGACAGTGCCCGCCCTTGAGGACATTGCCCCCTCCGGCAAAGAAACCCACCCATAAGCCAAATGAAAAAGTCTGGGCGCCCACTTAAATCCCAACAAATCTAGAAACTTAAATAACTGTTTAAAATAATCCGTCTGACGCTTGTCCACAACATATATCCTCTTTTCGTAGTTATATTTTTCAAAATTTTCCTTAGCCATTTGGATATCTTGTGTAATGTAAATGGGGGTACCGTCACTTCTTAAAAGAACTTTGTCGGGAAGTCCGTGTTCTTCCAACTTTGCCACCACTGCCCCGGTCGAATCTTTAATAGCTACGCCTTCCTTTAAAGCTAAATCTATAATTTCCTTCCCTGCTGTAGTGTAATTACTTTGATATTCGAGCCTGTCAAAAACAACATTTTCATTTTCATAAGTAGATTTCCAACCCTCATAAGCCCACCCGGTTATCTTCTTCCAAAGATTTAACGTTTCTTTATCTTTGTTTTCCATTTTTTTAAACATATCAGAAAGTTCTGCGTCCAAACCCTGCGGATCTTTTTCATGTTCAACTTCATACATCCTGTAAAAATCACCAACAAAATGATCGGACTTTTTATCAGGTTCCTTACCCTCACCGTATTTTTTGTACATCAACATAGATTTACAAATATGAGTGCCCCAATCGTTCATATAGTTCATCCTTATTACGTTGTAACCACTAAATAAAAATAATTCCGAAAGAGAGCTTCCCAAGAAATTGTTTCTTGAATGACCTATGTGAAGCGGCTTATTCGGGTTAGGAGCTGAAAACTCAATAATAATTATCTTCCCCTCGCCTGTTATATTTGACCCAAAGGAATCTCCTTTATCCAATACTTCAGTGATTTGGTTTTTTAAAAACAGTTCTGAAAATTTAAAATTTATAAACCCCGGGGAGACAGCTTCGATGGATGAAAAAAGAGGGTACTTTCCGTAATTATTTTCAAAATAAATATCCTTGTGATTTAAATCTTTTGCTATTTCCTCGGCAATTTCCAAGGGGATTTTTTTAAGTTTTTTAGAAATTACCAAACTTATACTGGTAGAATAATCTCCGAATTTTTCATTTTCCGGATGCTCCAGAGGAACATTACCAACATCAAAATCATAAATATCTTTGATAGATTTTTTTATATTTTTATTTAAAGTTGAGGAGACGTAATCCATAATAAACCCCTGTTTTTTATATTATCACGAATAAAATCCAAAATCCCTTCTATAATTTGTGTTGAAATAAGCAGGTAACTACATCACTTAACTTTTATCAAAACGTCCCCGGACTCATCAGTTCTTAAAACACTACGCCCTGTCTCGTTGAGATAATCTACAAGCCCGGGGTACGGGTGACTAAATTTGTTGTCCTTACCTACAGATATCACACACATTTTAGGATCAATCTTAGTGTAGAAATACTTGTGTAAACTGTATTTGGACCCGTGGTGAGGAACCTTTAAAACCTCAAAACTACCGTCTGTAAACTCATCTATTTTATTAAAAGATAAACGACCTAAAACCTTATCGGTGGCATCTCCGGTTAACAAGGCTTCAAAGTTTACGTAATCCAACAAGAACACAAAGGACATATCATTTAAATCGGTAATTTTATTTTCCATAAATTCTTTATCAGGCCATAAAAAAATAAAATTAGCTCCATCAAGTACAAAATTATCACCTGCGTACATATTTTTTACATTAAAATTGTACGAAAGTTCCTTAAACAACCTAAAATCCCGAGAGTCGAAGGAGACGTCGTTAAACATGACAGTGCCTACTTTGCATCTTTGCATTATTCTATTTAAACCAACAATGTGATCATAATGAGGGTGGGTTAAAATAAGAACATCTATATAACAGGAATAAAAAGGTATTCTTTTTGAAATCTCATAATCAGATTCGTAATTGTCTCCCCCATCAACTAGAACTCTCTTACCGTTCGGGGTTGTTATTAAAATAGAATCACCTTGACCGACATCTAAAATTTCTAAGTTTAAGTACCCATCTCCTGCCGACGCAACACCCCTAAAAGAAAACAAGAGATAGACTAAAACTACAAGAATTACATCACTTCTCTTCACTTTTTCTCCTTTTTTTATTTATTAAAAAAATTAAAAGAATTACCAAAAAGTAATAGATAATTACGGGCACTATGCCTACTACAAAATCCATACTGGAAAAGCTAAAGCGTGAAAAGTAATTTACGGCAACAGTGAAAATATTTAAAAAGGGGTACATCACGATACTCATTATTTTTGCTACAAAACTTGATAAACCTGCAACAAACATAAAAAATGTACCTATTACAGTAGCGATAGGCACAGTCCAAAGAACCAAAGGATTAACCAAAAAACTTATTATGCTGATTCTTCCAAAATAATATGAAACTATCGGAAGTACAAAAACCTGAGCTGATATTGTTGTTCCCAAATCTTCAGTAAAAAAAGCTTCGGTTTTAAATAATTTTCTCAGACCTTCAACAATACCGTTGCCAAAAACTATCAATCCTAAGGTAGCCAAAAAACTTAATTGAAAACTCACACTAAATAAAAAATAAGGCCAGATAATTACCATAACCAAAGCTGTAAATAAAAGTGCCACAAAACCATTTATATTCCTGCCGTAATATTTAACCCAAGATACAACACTTCCCATTATCCAAGCCCTTATAACAGGAGGTTCAAACCCCGTCATTACCGAATATGAAAAAGTAAATAATTGAGAGATTAAAAGGTTTCGCATTTTATATTTTGAGCCTAAAACACCCATGATTAAACTGGCAACTAAACTAACGTTAAACCCCGATACTACAACAACATGGATGGTTCCTGTTGTTTTTAAGGCTTCTTTAAAAGCCGGTATTTTTTCCAGTTCATCAGCTCCTATTACCATACCTATTAAAAGCTCACTGTGAGGACTTGGAAGGTATTTTCTTGATATGTTTATTGATTTTTCTCTGAATTTTGCAATTTGCTTTGCCGGAAATTTACTCTCATCTGAAAATATTGATTCTCGTTTTTCCAAACAAGCATCTTTTACAGAACCCATACAATTAAAATAAACTCTTAGGACTGCTACGATGATTATTAAAAGTAACGGAAGATAGTATTTTAAAATCTTAAACATTCAAAAATCAAAAAGTAATAAGGTCTTTAATGTTTTCAATTGTCGATTTGTATAAACCTGATTTGGATTCAAATTCCGCTATATCTTTGTACGGCCTGTTGGAGATAATTTTTTCTGCGTAAGCAGGACCAATGCCCGGGAGCGAGTCAAGCTCTGAAGATGTCGCGTTATTAACATTAATTTTCCCACTATCTTCAAGTCCTCCTGAATCAGAAGTATCTCCCCCACCACCGTCTGATACGTCGGTTTGATCTGATGTATTTTCATTTCCCCCGCCTTCTTCTGAATTATCTTCGTACTCATCAAAATCAGTATCGGAAGCATAGTTTTTATTTACTAATTTTGATATTTTATACTCTTCAGGAAAATAAAACTCCCAAGCAAAAGGAATGTATATTTTGGAAGAATCATCAACTTTTTTTGATAAGTTTAAATTTCTCGAAACCCACATAGATGAAGCCTCGCCGGAAACGCCTCCGGCTACACCTATCAACTCCCCTACTCTTGTACCTTGTTTTACTTCATAGACGCCGGGGTTAATTACAGCTCCGGAAATATCGACATAAATATTTACGTTTTCCGTGTTTCCATTGTCTGAAGTATTTTCCGGACTGTCTGCTGATACCTCGACAACAACATTTGACTGAATTCTTTTCTGCAAAGACAGGTAAACTACTGTCCCACCCAACACAAATGAAAGTAAAAAACATATAAGTAAATTACTTTTAACAATGACGTAAAATTTTTCAAAAAATTTTGTCCTCATTACTGAATATAATCATTATGAAAGAATTTTGTTTATATACTTTTCTCTATTAATAATGGAATTATCTCAGTATATATTTATGAATAGGTATTCTTTATATGCCGACGCAGATCTTAATTACATTAATTACCGCACTTTTTCCTCATTTATATAATTTTATTATGCTTTATTGAAGTATTAGGTATTAATTACCGCAGATTTAACGCAATAGATAGGATTGGCGCGAAACCACTATTCGCATATTAGAAACACAATCCAAAATATTGGGAAACACAAATTTTCTTAAAGGTATTCTAATCTTTTAAAGATTCCTGGAGCATGCTCTTGAATCTGGAATTTCTTCTCAGATCCCTTAAAAGAGCGACTATTTTTGTCTCGTTCAACATATAGTAAACTTCTCTTCCCTTTTTGTCGTTTTTCAAAAACCCAAGTGATGCCAAGACTCTCAGATGATGGGAAGCGAGATTTTCCTCAACATTGAGTCTGTCGGCAACGTCACTTACATTCCTCTGCCCGTCGCTTAGGAACTCTAAAATTTGTAACCTATTTTTGTCGGACAGTGCTTTTGAAAGTTTTTCCAACCTCATGGCCCGACTATACAACACTTGTTGTTGTTTTTCAAGTCTTATGTCTTAGCTACAAAATAAACTTAGATCGGTATTGTACAGCCTCCGCTATATGATTTAATTCAATATCATTTTTTTCATCTAAATCTGCAATAGTTCTGGCAACTCGTATTACTTTAAAATAAGCTCTTGCGGAAAGACGGTATGACTCAATTGCTTGTTCTAACAATCTTTTTGACCCCTTCCCAAAACTGCAAAATTTATCTATTTGGGAATTGGGAATTTCTGAATTGGTAAATATTTTTTCATCTATGAATCTTTTTTGTTGAATAAATCTGACATTTGCAACTTTCTTTTTTATAAAATCCAAGGTCTCATTAGAGTTTGAAAAAGAATCTTTTATCAATAATTTTTTCTCAACGGGTAGTACGTTTACGTGAATGTCTATTCTATCTAATATCGGGCCTGATAATTTTGCTCGGTAGTTTTTTATTTTATTTTCAGTGCAGGTACATTGGTGATTTGGGTCACCATAAAAACCACATGGACAGGGGTTACTTGATGCCATGAGTATAAATCTGGAAGGAAATTCCGCTGAAAACCTGCTTCTTGATACAGTTATTTTGCCATTTTCTAAAGGCTGCCTTAAAGACTCTATAACCTGTCTTGAAAACTCACTAAACTCATCCATAAATAAAACGCCTCGGTGAGCTAATGTTATTTCCCCGGGCACGGGATTATTCCCTCCCCCAACCATACCCGCGTAAGAAATGGTGTGGTGCGGGCTTCTAAAAGGACGCTTTTTTAACAAACCGAAGTTGGGTGGTATTTTCCCAACTAATGAGTATATTTTTGTTACTTCAACAGACTCTTCTTGACTCAAATCAGGAATAATTGAACTGATAGATTTTGCAATCATAGTTTTACCTGAACCCGGAGGTCCTATCATTATTAAATTATGACCCCCGGCGGCACATATTTGTAAGGCTCTTTTTGCTTGTTCCTGTCCAATTACATAATCATATTCACATACCACGCTATCGCTATATTTGTCCTTTTCTATATTACGGTCATTATATTTTTCAATGAATTTTTTTCTTGTCAGGTGATCTATGAGTGAGCTCAAACTTGTAACGCTATAAACCGACAGTCCTTCGACGGATCCTGCTTCTCTAGCACAAGGAGAAGGAACAAAAACATTTTGAAAATTATTTTCTTTCGCGTATAGCGACAGTAGAAAGGAACCCTTGGTATGTCTTAAACTTCCGTCAAAAGACAACTCTCCGAAAAACAAGGAGCTGTCCGGGACCGGTACTTCTAATAAAGCACATATTAAACCTACCGCAATGGGTAGATCATAAAAAGAACCTTCTTTGTTAAGATCGGCCGGTGCCAAATTTATGGTGATTTTTTTATTAGGAAACTTAAGACCTGAGTTTTGAAAAGCTGTTTTTACTCTGTCCCTACTCTCTGCTACCGACTTATCACCTAAACCCACTATCTCCAAACCCGGAATTCCTCTGTTAGATATATTTACCTCCACATCTACTCCAAAAGTTTGGATACCTCTATTAGCAATAGATTTTACTTTAACAAGCATAAAAAACCCCTTCTTTTTCAACCACGGATTTACTCATAGTTAGTAAAGTAATCTCGGTTGATATTTGAGATATATCTTTCTTTGGAAATTGTTTTTTTAAGTCATCGATTGTCATAGGAACACTTCTTAGAGATTTAAGTATTTCGTTTTCGGTGGTTTCAGATTCACTAAAATTTTTTCCTACGTAATTTAAATTAAAATATTTGTTTATATAAAAACCTGAATCAATGGTTTTAGCAAACTCATTACTAATTTGAACTTTACCGGAATTAAGTTCGCTGAATATGCTACCAGGCACTACAAACACATCCCTTCCAAACGAGTGTGCTATACGAGCTGTTATTAAAGACCCGCTTTCTATCGCAGCTTCTATAACTAAAACTGCTTTGCTTAACCCCGCCACTACTCTATTCCTTCTAGGATATGTCCAAATCTTAGGTTCAAAATACCCTTCGTATTCAGATAGGACCAATCCTTTTAAAATTATTTCTTCGTAAAGTTTTCTTTGATCATTTGGGTGTACCAAATCTACACCGCAAGGCATTACTGCTATTGTACTTAAACCAAATTTTAAAGCTTTTCTATGAGCTTCTGCATCTACTCCGTGCATAAAACCCGACACAACGGTAATTTCAGGCGATAGAGTTGAAAATATTTTTTCCAAAACTCTTTCTCCGTAAGGACTCATCTTTCTACTTCCAACTACAGCAAGACAATTTTCAAAAATATTTTCGTTATAGTTACCTTTGTAATAAAGTTTTTTTGGCGGGCTAGGTATTTGACGTAACATCTTGGGATATTTTGTATCAAAATCATTAACCTCGCCCGCCATTATGCAAATATATTAAAAACCACAGTAATATCAATAAATCTTTATCTATTGTTGATAGATTACTAACTATTGTTTATTTAGAAAAAAATATTTTACATACAACTTTGTTCTGATATAATGACTTCAAATAACACTGTTCCCTTCTGCCCCAAGCTCTATCTAATGGATGATTTTATAAGTATAGACAAATTAATAAAACAGGCTAAATCAAATGGGGTAAATTTTGGAACCGGGGACCCTTACAACAGATTAAGATACTATACTAAAATAGGATGGCTTCCCCACATGATAAGAAAAGCAGATAAAAACGGGGATATAAAAGGCCACTATCCCAAATCTTCCTTGCAAACTCTAATAACTATAGAGAATTTAAAATCTCAAGGTGTGACCAATGAGGATATTGCTAAAAAACTTGAGAATAAAACAAAAAAAGAGGGAGTTATTAATTTCATTAAGTCACCTGACATAAAAAAACAAATAGTAACTTACTCTACTCTTTTTCTTCTGTTTTTAATATTTATAAATGAAATGGGTGTCATAAACTTGGGAAAATCTAAACAATTTGTATCTCAGGATATCTATTCAAATGAACAAATATACGCAAGTGGAACATCTTTTGTACCCAAAAATCAGAACAAAATTTTTATATCATTTAGGGATCTTAAACCCAACTCAAAAGCCTACGTTACTTTTACACAAAACTACTCCCCTGCAACTAGATATTGGGTATCAAAAATCGACCAACAAAATGGATTCTTAGTAGAACTCGATGCCCCGGTATCCTCCAACGTAGAATTTAACTGGTGGTTGTCATTATAATAAATTACTGGCCTATTCCCGTCACGAGAATAACAAATTTTAACCCCTTGACAAAGTACTAAAAGTACGCCTAAACTTATGGCATGAATCAATTTAGTTTAAAAACATCGATATTTGAAAAGATATCGAAAATAATTCCGATAATAACGCTGTTTCTAGTACCAATTTTCTTTCTTCCGCTTAGCTCGGAGTTTTACTCCTTTAATAAGCTGGCCCTTATAGTTGTATCAACTATTATCTTACTTATTTTATGGGGCATAAAAACTGTTAAAGGTGAAAAACTTGAGATTATCCAGTCACCTATAGATAAGTGGTTGATAGCTCTTCTGGCCACATTAATACTATCCACAGTATTTTCAGTAAGTAAAATGGACAGTATTTATGGACAGCAAGGAAGATGGCTTGGTTTAGGAGCCTTTGTTGTAATGCTTATATATTACTATCTAAGCACCCCGGCATTTAAAGATTCCAAGTTGATGAAAATTTCTACTTACCTTTTAGTAGGTTCTGCAACAGTGTCTTCTTTGGTATCAATCCTAAGCTACTACAGAATATTCCTTAGCTCGTCACCTTTTGTAAGATTCCAAAATTTTTCACTGACGGGATCTATTAAAGATGCAGTATTGATAGCAGCTTTATCGTTTGCAGCATCAATCTATCTTTCATTAAGAGAGAAAAATACCTTGTCCAAAGTTCTTTTAATGGCCGCTACAGCAATTAATTTATTCTTCGTAGCAATTACAGGAACAGTTCTAGGATGGGTACTCTTGGCGGTTGGATTAGGATTAATTATATTCTCAACCAACAAATCGGGTATGTCCGAAAACAAAAGTTCTTTGATAATAAATACGGTTGGAATAATCGCGCCTATATTAGCTTTAGTTTTAATCCCCGGTACAAGAAAAATACTCGTGAGTAAAGATTACTTAGGTGAAATCACCTTACCTATGAAGGAAAGCTGGGCTGTAGTTACTTCAACTATAAGAGACTATCCTTTCGTAGGAACAGGGCCGAGCACATTTCATTTAAATTTTTCAAGATTTAAACCGCTGTCTATGAACACAACAACTTACTGGAGCAATACCTTTGACAAACCGTATAACGAACTTTTTAACCTATTATCCACAACAGGTATTTTGGGAGCTTTGATGGGTGTATTACTTTTCTTCGGTATCATTTCCTTTGCTAAAAAATCCAAGGAATTAAGAGATGAAACAGGATATATTGAAATATCAAGCATATTGTTAGCGCTGGTTGCTATATCTTTCGCTCTAAACCATGCGACAATTTTAAGCGTATTCTTGATGTTTTCATTTCTAAGTATGTTAATTGGTGCTCATCTACTATCTAATCAAGGAAATGTAAAAATGGTAAAACCAGTTTCACTTGAAGTAACAGGTTTAGCATCAATCTCATCTCCTGAAGATCAGACAGTTATAAGTGGTTCTTACACAAAACTTTTACTGGCTATTCCTGCATTTTTGATAGCAGGTTATCTTGGATACGCCGGATTTAAAACATACGCCGGTGAGTATCACATGAGAAATTCCTTAAATGCAATTGCATCAAATGACTTAGCTAAAGCTTATCAGGATCAGATATCAGCATTAAAATTTAACTCTAGAAGAGACAGCTACTACGATGCTTTCTCCAAAATTAATATGACAATTGCAATAGCACTTGCGTCAAAAGATCCTCAAGAGTTAACTGACAAAGATAGACAAGATATTCAAGCTTTAATTTCACAGGCGTTGCAAAACTCAAAAATAGCTACGGAACAAGTAGGTCCTTTAAATGTATCTAACTGGACAACAAGAGCACAGATATATCAAAACCTTATAAATGTAGCTCAAAATGCACTTGAGTGGTCAATAAGTGCTTACAACACTGCAATACAATTAGACCCTGTTAATCCTCAATTAAGGCTTAATCTTGGAGGCGTATACTTCGCAGCCGGAGACTATCTATCAGCCGCAAATCAGTTCAGACAGGCAATAACACTTAAACAGGACTATGCTAATGCAAGATACAATTTTGCACTATCATTAATGGCATTGGGAGAAATGGAACAAGCAAAAAGCGAACTTGAGATAACAAAACTACTTCTTCCTGAAGATTCAGCAGATAGAAATATTGTTGAGCAAGAAATTCAGAAACTATCCGATTCCATAAAGAGTAGTCAAGAACAAGCCGATAAACCAACTGTTGAAGAGCTAACCGGAGTAACACCCGATCAACAACAGCAAGAACCCCTTACAAATGTAACGGAACCACAACCTGAATTAGGTCCGGAAGTATTACCACAACAACCAGCTGAACAACCCGCACCTCAAGTACAGCAACCTTTACCGGAAGTACAACAACCCGCACCTCAACAACCGACCGAACAACCAACACCTCAACAGTAAGGAGGTTGGAATACGAGAGATAGAGAAGGAAATAGAAAAAGAGAAAAAGAGGCCGCCTGAAAGGCGGCCTCTTCGTTTTTATTAAATGGTGGGCCGTAGACACAACACCCTGTGTTGCTTGGTACATTCCTACTAGTACCTAATCTCACTTCGTTCGCTAAGTTCTGGTGGACCGTACCGGATTCGAACCGGTGACCTCTTCCATGCCATGGAAGCGCTCTACCAACTAAGCTAACGGCCCTTGCAACAATGCTAACTTATTTTCAAAACGTTTCGCTCGCTAAAGTTCGCTTAAGGAGCAGTCTAAATTCTTCTATTGCGTTAGCTTCGGTCTTCTAACAGAAGCTAACGGCCCTTGCAACAATGCTAACTTATTTTCAAAACGTTTCGCTCGCTAAAGTTCGCTTAAGGAGCAGTCTAAATTCTTCTATTGCGTTAGCTTCGGTCTTCTAACAGAAGCTAACTAACCATGCGTAAATGACAGTATATTTTCAAAAACAAAATTATACAACTCTTAAAGCTTCTTATCCATCGTAATTACCCTATCTTTATCAAAGACAACCCTTCTATTGGGTAGATTTTCAATATTATATCTCTTCACTACTTTTTCCGGTTCAAAAATATTATCCTTAGGCGTTTTATCAAGTGTATAAATAACCTTCTTAATTAAAGTATCTAGACCTTCCCCTGTTACAGCAGAGATTCCAAATATCTCTAAACCTTCTTTTTCAAATCTTTTCTTTATATTATCAAAAGACTCTTTAACCTCAGTAACATCAATTTTATTTATACAAATCAAAGACTTTTTTGCGTCAAGTTTTTTACCGTAACTACTCAACTCTTCTCTAATCATTAAATAATCAGAAAAGGAGTTTTCATCGAGGTTTTCATAACCTCGGGTCAACGGATCTATTAAATGTATCAAAATTCTAGTTCTTTCTATGTGTCTTAGAAAATCATCACCAAGTCCTTTACCTCCGGAGGCACCTTCTATCAAACCGGGGATATCCGCCAAAACAATATCTTTACCTTTTTCAATTCTTAAGATTCCAAGATTGGGGGAAATTGTAGTAAATGGGTAATTTGCAACTCTGACGTTAGCATTTGTCAGCTTATTTAACAAAGTGCTCTTGCCGGCATTTGGAGCTCCTACTAGTCCGACATCCGCTATTAACTTCATTTCTAATTTCAAAATCTTTTCCTGGCCTTCGGTGCCTTTTGTGTATTGTAAAGGGGATCTGTTTTTAGAACCTTTGAAATTAATGTTACCTTTTCCACCGATACCACCTTTGGCAATAACATACTCCTGACCGGGTTCGACCAAATCACAAACAAGAACTTGTTTGTTTTCATCAAAACCCCCTGTAGCTTTTGGCACGTCACTACCCTCTAAAAACTCTTCCCGCATTTCATAAACCAAGGTGCCTACAGGCAATTTCACATAAAGATTACTTCCAGCTCTTCCGGACATATTGTTAGGGCCACCTGGCTGTCCTTCTTCCGCTTCAAATATCCTTTTAGAGTTAAAATCTACCAGTGTGGACATATTATTATCTGCCACAAATACAACATCCCCGCCCCTACCTCCATCTCCTCCATCGGGGCCACCTTTTGGGATAAACTTCTCTCTCCTAAAAGAAACTTTTCCATCCCCACCTTTTCCTGCTTTTACTTTTATTTCTACTAAATCGACCATGTGAAAATTATTAACACAAATAATAAATAATTACTACAATCTTTAGTGACAAAATATGCTATTGTGTGTAATCGAGCGGGTTTTGAGCAGAACCGTTGTATTTAACCATAAAGTGAACATGGGGACCCGTAGATCTTCCAGTACTACCCATCATTCCTATTTGCTCCCCCCTACTTACTTTTTCACCATAACTTACATCTAATCTGCTTAAATGACCGTAAACTGTCTGATAACCACCTCCGTGGTCCAATATTACATGCAAACCTAAACCAAAGGGATCCCAACCGGATCTAGTAACAGTACCGGAGTCGCAAGCTAAAATCGGAGGCATCCCCGACTGTCTACTTGCTGCAATATCTACCCCATTATGATACCAAGAATAATATTGAGTAATGGTCCAAACGGTCGTAGGCCATACACAAAAACCTTTATTAGGAGACGCGCCTGAAGTAGTACCCTGCGAAGGCTGTGATACATAAACAGGCATTACAGGAACAACAACCGGTATTTTTCCTCCGGGTATAACAAGTTCGGTTCCTACGGTAAGTCTTCCGGTATCTAAAATATAGTTAAAATCAGCAATAGCCTGTGCAGGAACATCGTACTCATTGGCGATAGAATTAAGTGTTTCCCCGGATTCAACCTTGTGTATCAAACCTGAAGCCGGGGGAATAACTATTTCTTTTCC
>CAYRRO010000006.1:0-2780 GCA_964426685.1 uncultured Candidatus Saccharibacteria bacterium | reverse complement strand
GGAGAACTACTAAATATCTCTCCTAAAGAAAAAACTAAAAATGAAAAACCCATGATTAGCCAAGTAGCAATAGTTCTACCTAACTTACCTCTAGACCATATCATTTTCTTAGTTAGAAATATTTTCAATTGGGAAGGTATTTGGATTATAAACTTAATTAAACCGGTAAGTAATAAACCTAAAAGATATATCTTTTTAAAAAAATATAATCCAAGAGATTGGAAAAAATCCAACCATAATCTAAAGTACTGTTCAATTTTGTTCCGCCCCGAAGGCCTAAATCCTTCAAAACTTAATTGGAAAAATCTCCTCGAAGAGGGGCGTTTGATTGTAAAGGCCATTGTATTAATTATATGCAAAAAACATATCTTTTGCTTAGGTTCCGTGAATTCTACCAGCAAAATACATACGTAGCAAATCCATGATTGTTTGGAAAATTATATTTTTTAATCAGTAAAATACTATGGATTAATAATTTTATGCCCCGCCTCTATTCATAGTATCGAGGAATTCTTTATTATCCTTAGTCTTTTTTAGTTGATCTATCACCAAAGGTGTTGCATCTTTATCAATGTTTGGTAAAGATACGTAAGTTCTCAGCCTGTATATCTTATTTAACATTTCTTTACCTAATAAATCTTCCTCGTGTCTAGTTCCGCTGGAAACTATGTCGATTGCCGGGAATATTCTTCTTTCGGATAAAGATCTATCTAATCTAAGTTCCATATTACCGGTTCCCTTAAACTCTTCAAAAATAACATCATCCATTCTGGAGCCTGTATCAACAAGTGCCGTGGCAATTATCGTTAAACTACCACTATTTTCCAAATTCCTCGCAGCACCGAAAAAATGCTTTGCAGGATAAAGAGCTGCCGGATCAAAACCTCCGGTAAGAGTTCTTCCGGAAGGAGGTGCGACCATATTGTAAGCTCTGGCAAGTCTGGTAATTGAATCCATTAAAATAACCACATCCTTCCCTACTTCAGCTAACCTTTTAGCTTTTTCAAGACAAAGCTCAGATATTCTAGTTTGTTCCTCTGCTTTTTCATCAAAATTACTTGCAAAAACTTCGCCTCTTATACTTCTTGCAAAATGTGTAACTTCCTCAGGCCTCTCACCTATCAAAGCTACTAATAAAGTGATATCAGGATAGTTTGTGGTTATACCGTTAGCAATATCTAAAAGTAGAAATGTTTTACCGGCTTTGGGTGGTGCAACTATCATAGCTCTTTGACCCTTACCTATTGGAGAAATTAAGTCAATCAATCTTGTGGAAATTACATCCTGCTTAGTTTCAAGTTTCAACCAATCATTAGGAAATATAGGTGTTAGTTTTGAAAAATAAGGTCTTTTCTTTGCTTTTTCAGGATCCTCACCTGCTACAGTTTCTATTTTTAACAAAGATAAGTATCTCTCATTTTCCTTGGGGGGCCTTGCCAAACCTGTTACAGTATCACCCATTCTTAAACCAAATCTTTTAATCTGGGAGTTGCTTATGTAAACATCTTTTGGAAGATCATCTCCGTTTTCTTTAATCTGAGTTTGTCTAATTACTCCGTAATCGGTAAGAATTTCCAACATGCCGGAAATTTTTATTGTGTTACCGCTATAGTTATAGCCACCGTAACCTGAATGCTGAACCGGCTGTCGGTAAGTATCTCTTTTTACGGTAGTACCCTCATCTTTATTTTCGGATATTTCAGGTACAAATTCCTCTACAACGGGCATACCCTCACCTATGTCATCAACCGAAGGTGAAAAAATTTTGGTATCGGGCTTTTCTTGAACTTCAGGAGCCTCCTCAACTTTTTCTTTTTTGGACAAATTTTTAACTTTTTTTACATCTTCTTGAGATTCTTCTTTTTTCTTTTTTATTGGCATTTTTTATTTAACGTCGCAGGAATAAAACCTTAACGTCTTAAGTTTATACTTTGAAAACGTGAGAATTTTTTTCATATTTTTTGGAAGGTTTCTTTTTGCAAATGAACTTGGAAGTATCTAACCTTACAAATAGAATAATAAACTAAAAATGGAAATTCATCAAGTTTTCCTAAAGATGGGAGATAGCCACTGCCCCGAGCTACCTCCCAACTTCAAGACTCATTCAAAAATCTCCTTGTTAAACGAGATCTTTAAATCCCGTCAAAACAGGAATTAATCCTGAATAAGTTCTGCATTTACTACTAACCTTTTATCGTAAGTACCGGCGGTAGTAGACCACACTCCCCCGCAAGTTATCATTGTCATTACAGCTGCGTCTTTTTTGTATGGCTCAAAAACTCCGGCTCTTTCGGGATCGTTAATACTTATGTAAAAAACATTAGTTACCTTATAGTCATAAATCCTTCCGTAGCTGTCAAGTACGGATACTTTATCACCTGTCTTTATATTTTTCAACTTCCAAAAAACTGCGGGGTTGCCATAGGTATCATCGTAATGAGCACTTAATAATAGGTTTCCTATTTCTGAGGGTTTAGAACTTTTGGAATACCAACCTACTTCATCCCAATTTTTAGGAGTTTCTAAATGACCGGATACACCCACACCTACGGAAATTACATTAGCAGAAATTCCAAGAGACTTAATAATAACTTCCTTTGGTAATCCATATACAGGTTTGGATATTTCAGAAAACACTGAAACTTCCTGTGCAGATAAAACCTCTTGAGTAACTTCTTTGATCTCACTGTTTTTTTTAAAGAAACTTTCATACAAAGAAGGTAAAGAAAATATATTCAATATTTTTGAAGTGGAATTGAAATACAATAAAAACAACACAA
>CAYRRO010000005.1:15908-21662 GCA_964426685.1 uncultured Candidatus Saccharibacteria bacterium | reverse complement strand
TAGATAGGTTGTTTCCAAAATCAAAAATTTTTAATCGGTATTCAAGAAAATATCAGGATTTTAATACTATTCATGAGATTGATGCTTGTATCTCTCATTTTATGATGGTTAGACCGGAGGTACATAAAAAAGTTGGGGAGTGGGATGAGGACTATTTTTTGTACGGAGAAGATATAGATTTTTGTTACAGAACAAAGCAGGCAGGTTTTAAAATAATATATTTGGGAAATATACCTGTTCTTCATTATAAAGGCGCTTCTGTTGGAAGAGATACTTCAAAGGATATTGATAACGTCATGAATACCGATTTTGACAAAATTAGTTTTAAAGGTCAGATTTTTGAAAAGAGCGAGGTAGGCAAAGATGTTTCAGGAAAAAGTAACATAAGTCTGAAAGATTGGATGAAGAAAAAAATTTCCAAGGAATCTACGGATGCTATGAAAACTTTCTATAAAAAACACTTTGTGAAAAAATATCCGTTCTTTTTAAACTGGTTTGTTTTTTTGGGAATTTGGGTTAATGAAAAAATTAGGTCTTTGAAAGTTATCGTTAAGAGTTTAAAGTGATTTTTTCGGTAAAATTTCGTAGTAACTATTTCTTGTTAGAATAAAATATGGAAAAAGCTAAAAAAATTGGAATAGACGCTCGTTTTTATGGAAAAGCAGGTCCCGGTAGATATACCAAGAATATAATTAAACATCTTGAAAAAATTGACAATACAAATCAGTACTTCATTTTGTTAAAAAAAGACAATTTTGATGACTATGTTCCCTCAAACCCCAACTTTAGTAAAGTTCTTGCAGACTATCCTTGGTACTCATGGGCAGAACAGACTTCGTTTCTTTTTAAAGTTCTAAGTTTAAAATTAGATCTTTATTACGTCCCTCATTTTAATATTCCTGTTTTATATCCAAAAAAAATTGTGACCGCGATTCCCGACATGATTATGCATACCTTTAGCACTGAAAAAGGAACGACCTTGTGGAAGCCTTATTTTAAATTTAAAAAGCTTGTATACAAATTAGTTTTTAAATGGTCAGTCATAAGATCATTTAAAGTAATAGTTCCTTCGGAAGAAGTTTTTAGAGATTTTAAATCCGTTTATCCGGATATTTCCGATGATAAGTTTGTAGTAGCAACAGAGGGTGTGGATCCCGACTTAATAAATATAAAAGTTGATGATACAAAAAGCGTGCTCAAAAAATATGAAATAGAAAAACCATTTCTTTTGTATTTAAGCAGTATGTACGAGCATAAAAATGTCCCTCGTTTGTTGGAGGCTTTTAAAATTTTAATAAATGAATATGGCTATAAAGGAAATTTAATTTTGATTGGTAAAAAGGATAAATTTTCCGAAAGGATTCAGGAGTTGGTGGGCGAGATGGAACTTGGGAATCGGGTTTTGATGCCCGGGATGAAGGGATTTGTAACTGACGAAGAAACGGTTGGTTTGAGAAAAGAAGCTGACGCGTATGTTTTTCCTGCATTAAAAGAAGGATTTAGTCTTACACCTCTTGAAGCTCAATATTACGGATTACCCTGTGTAATTTCTGACATTCCTTGTCACAGAGAGGTATACGGAGATTCAGTTTTGTTTTTTAATCCCTATAATGTTGAGGATATTGTTAAAAAAATTAACCAAGTACTAACTGATTCTAATCTACGGGCAGATTTAATTGAAAAAGGCTACTTGAGAACAAAAATTTATAATTGGACACATACCGCGGAAAAAACTTTGGAGGTGTTTGAGGGAGCTTTGGGAATTTCTCCTAAAGGCCAGATTTAAAAATTTCAATTTAGAACCGAGTACAATTTTAATTATTTTTTTTTATTACTCTTATTTGACTGGAGATATTTTTATCTTTACTTCTTAACTGTTTCTTTAAGTATCTCCAAAGTTTTTTCCGCTGTTCTTTTCCATGAAAAACCTGCAGCTCTATCCAAAAGTAGATTTTTATCAAAATTAGTGGTCATAATTTTAAAAATACCGTCTTTAATATTTTCAATATTATTTGGATCTGCGTATATTGGTAAACTCCCTCCGACTTCCCTGTGAGCCGGTATGTCCGAAACCACGCTTGGCTTCCCGCACGCCATTGATTCCAATAAAGGTAATCCAAAACCCTCTTCGTAAGAAATATTAACGTACCCTTTTGCTCCCGAATATAAAACCGGCAAATCTTCGGTTGGAACTCTTCCTAAAAATTTAACATTCTCTTCAACGCCGTACTTCAGTGGTGCTCCCAATGATTCTTCAAAATTCCACCCGTTTTTACCCGCAACCAAAAGTAATGTATTTTTCATTTCCGGATTTTCGTTCAAAAATTGGCTAAAAGCCCTTATTGTTGAAGGTAGATTTTTTCTTGGTTGAATTGTTGAGACAAACAAAAGATAGGGCGAATCTTCAATCTTGTATTTTTCTCTTATTTTCTGAACCTCTTTTTCATCTCTTTCATAAAAATAATTTGAAACTCCTTCATAAACTATTTCAATTTTTTCATCTTTCACTCCCCATTTCCTTTTTATAATTTCGTCTTTAGTTGCTTGGCTCGGAGCAATTATTTTATCTGAATTTTTTGATGCACATTTTATCGGTCGTTCTATTTTTAATTTTTTTAATGGATTTTTAAAACCTTCTGTGAATTTATATTCAAGTCCGTGAATCATAACCACAAATTTAGTTTTTCTATTTCTTATCATCGGTATGGTGTGAATAGCAGTGAAAAAAACGTCAACCGGATTTTTAATTAGCTCCTTAGCCAGGTGATACTGTGTCCAAAGCCTTTTTCCTTCAATTACCTTATAAGAAAATTTCGGATTTCCACCGGTAATCTCGTTAAAAAATTCTTCCGAGGGAGTTTTATCAAGATATATCGTATAATCATTTTCACTGTCCAGACGGGCCAAGTTTTTATAAAGGTTTATTGTATAAACTTCAGGTCCGGCGGGATTGGATATTTGAATAACTTGTCCGTTCAATCCTATTTTCATCTTATTTTAATTATATAGGTATAATGTAAATAATGAAATTGGCCATAATATGTGATGATTTAATTCAAAAAGGCGGTGCTGAAAAGATTGTGGAAGCTTTTTCTGATATTTTTCCTGATGCACCTGTTTACACAACAATTGCTTCTGAAGAGTGGCTTAAAAAGATGGAAAGTAAAAATCGTATCGTTAAAACATCTTTTCTCCAGAAATTTCCATTTTCAGTTAAATTAAATAGATTCTATGCATCGTTTTTACTTCATATCTTAGCAATCGAGAGCTTTGATCTATCAGAGTTTGATGTGGTTTTATCTTCGTCTTCAAGATTTGCTCATTTCGTGCTCACAAAGCCGGGGACAAAACATATTTGCTATATGCACTCACCGGGTAGAATGTTTTGGGAACCCTTTGATTATTTTGAAAAAGAAAGTTTCGGAGTTTTTAATTTTGTTAAAAAAATAGCTTTAGGGTTTTTGAAACTACCTCTTATGTATACTCGTATGAAAGATTACGAGGTCTCGCAAAAAGTTGATGCGTTTCTAACTAACTCCAAGACTTCTCAAAAAAGAATTAAAAAATATTACAACAGAGATTCGGAGATAGTTTATCCTTTTGTTGATTTTGAAAAATTAAAACTTACGGAGCCCACCGATAAATCTGCTAAGGGAGATTTTTATTTAATAATAACCAGACTAGTTGCGTGGAAAAAAGTTGATATCGCAGTTAAAGCCTTTAATGATTTAGGCATAGAGTTGAGAATAATCGGGGAAGGCCCTGATTTAAACAGACTGCAAAAGTTAGCTAAGCCCAACATTAATTTTTTAGGTTACGTAAGTGAATCAGAGAAAGTAGAAAATATAAAAAATTGCAGGGCGGTCGTTGTTACTCAAAAGGAGGATTTCGGGATAGTTACCTTAGAAGGGATGTCTTTCGGTAAACCGATTATTGCATTCGGAAAGGGGGGCGCAAAAGAAATTTTAGTCGAAGGAAAGACGGGTGAGTTCTTTTTGGACCAAACACCCGAATCTTTAAGAAACCTTATAAATAATTTTAATCCTGATAAATACAACTATTCCGATTGCGTTGATAGAGCCCGTTTTTTTAATAAGGAGAAATTTGAAATGGAAATAAAAAGAGTAATTAATGTATAATGTTTTACAGCCTTAATTTTGATTATGATTTATAGAAATTACATTAAAAGAGCGGTCGACATAGTAGGTTCTCTTGTAGGCATTATTTTGTTTCTCCCAATAATGATTGGTGTTTCAATTTTTATTAAAATTGTTTCTCCAAGTGGCCCTGTTCTGGCGGATATTCCCGACAGGGTGGGAAAAGACAAAAACCCTTTTAAATTTTTTAAGTTTAGATCAATGTATCCAAATGCCCACGAAATGTTAAAAAAGGATTCGGAACTTTACGCTAAATATGTGAAAAATAATTATAAACTCCATGCTGACGAAGATCCCCGTTTAATTAAAGGGGGGAAATTTTTAAGGAAATCCAGTCTTGATGAGTTTCCTCAGTTTTTTAATGTTTTAAAAGGTGATATGAGTTTGGTTGGTTACAGGGCTTATTACTTTGATGAAGTAGAGGAACAAACTAAAAGATTTCCTGAATCAAAAGAATATATAGAAAAGGTTATGACTGTAAAACCGGGGATGACCGGTTTGTGGCAGGTAAGTGGAAGATCTGATATCGGATTCGTAGACAGGGTTAAGCTTGATGCAAAATATGCAGAAAATGTTTCTTTGATGTATGATTTAAAAATTATTTTAAAAACACCGTATGTGGTTTTGTTAGGAAAAGGAGCTGTATAATGGCAAATGCAAAATTTTGGGGTACTTCTTCGTCCGGAAGTTCGGTACCTGTTATTACTAAAAAAAGTAAACCGTCTTCTAAAGCAAAAAAGAAGATCGGGGTTGGTCTGTTAATTTTTATTCTGTTAGTGGGTCTTATTGTAGGTTTGGGCTATTATTTTGTCGGCAGGCCGGCGTTAATGATTTATTCAAAAACTAATACATTGAAATCAGATATGAGTCTTGTGGGAGAGGCATTCCAGAACAGGGATTTGGTTCAACTTAACGATGTTTTAAATAAAACAGAACAAGACATTAATGATTTGAAAAAAGATAAAGATGAAAAATTTCCATGGGCGAAAAATTTAAAGCTTTTTAAAATTAACGAGTTTTATTCTGACTTTGATAAATTCGCTAACGCCGGTATTTACGCCGTTGACGCTGTTAGGGAGATGTCCAGAGTAATTACTCCTTTTGCAGATGCGGCAGGTTTAAAAGTATCGCCTGAGCAAGAGTTACCTAAGGCCGAAGGTTTGATGGAGGCTTTTCAGGGCTGGGTTTCTGTAATGCCTCAAGTAGCAAATGATATGGACGGAGTCATTGAGAGAATTGGAAAAGTCGGGGATGAGTTAAACTCTGTTAATGTTGAGAAATATCCTGAAAAAATTGGAAAGACAGAGATAAGATCAAACGTAGAGTTTATTAAAAACTCTCTTTCCAAGGCTGACGACTATGCTCCGGATATTAAAAAAGCACTTCAAATAGTGCCGGGACTTTTAGCAGTAGATACGCCAACTAAAAGATATATGATTATCATGCAAAATGACAAAGAATTAAGGCCTACCGGAGGTTTTATGACTAATTATGCAACATTTAAGATATCGAACGGTTTATTGGATTCCGATTTCACATCAAAAGATATGTACAGCGTTGATCTTACTTTAGATCAAATAGATGCCTATACAGATTT
>CAYRRO010000005.1:7133-15808 GCA_964426685.1 uncultured Candidatus Saccharibacteria bacterium | reverse complement strand
TATACTCAAGATAACGTGGTATTAGAATTAGAAAAAGTTGCTTCCCTGGCTTTAGCAGAACAAGCAAATAGAAAAAGAGTCTTGGGGGATTTGATGCAAGGTATGTTAATAAATGTTTTCGAATCTGACAGCAATTTGTGGCCGAAATTAATTGATAAGGCAGTAGACCTTGCGGTAAGAAAGCATATTTCAATATATGTTTTCGATGAGGAGGCGCAGGCGCTTATAGATAGTTACGGTATTGGCGGTAGGATAAAAGAAAATGTTGACGGTGATTACTCTATGGTGGTGTCTACAAACCTTGGGGGAGACAAAACGAACTGGTTCACTAATAAACAGGTAGAGCACACTTTAGAAAAAGAAGGTGAAAAATGGGTCAGAGTTGTAAAAATTAAATATCAATATACAGAACCCAGTGGAGATTATTCCGCCTTTGTAAAAAGATTTAGAGATTGGGTTAGAGTTTACGCTCCTGTTGGTTCGGAATTAATATCTGTAGAAGGTTCCGAAGCTGAAGCTTATAATTTGTCAGATCAGGAAAGGAATAAAGTTTGGTTCAGCGGTTATTTAGAGTTAGGCCCCGGAGAATATAAGGAAATAACTTTTAAATACTACGTACCTTCCGAAGTTATTGGTGAGAAGACTTATAAATTAGATATTCAAAAACAGTCCGGAATAGAAAAAGAAAAACACACTGTTACGTATGGAAATCAGACAAGAGAAGTGGAATTAACAAAAGATACATTTGTAGAAATACCTATACAATAAGGTTTGTATGAAAAAATATAATGTCAGAGCTGTTGTATTGAAAAGTCTCAAGTATCGGGACTCTGACAAAATATTTACTCTTCTTTCCAAAGAAAAAGGAAAAATATCCGCTATTGGTAGAGGTGTGAGAAAAATTAGTTCCAGAAGAAACGGCAATCTGGACACTTTAAATTTAATTTCGGCAAACATCCACGAAGATAGGGTAGGCTTTAAAAGCATAGAGGAGGTAAAGACAATAGAATCTTTTAAAAACCTAAAGAAAGATTTTAGTAGATCTGTTAAAGCATATTATTTAATTGAATTAGTTCATAAATCTATTGAAGAGGACGAATCTGTACCCGAAGTTTTTAATTTATTAATAAAGTGTTTGAAAGCTTTGGATAAAAATAATTACTCCGGAGATTTGTATGTAAGTTATTTTGAGATAAATTTTATGAAAATACTTGGGTATCAGATGGGTTTTGATAGGTGCAAAGTTTGCGGTAAAAAAGTAGACGATTCCTGGAAGAACTTTTATTTTAATGTAGAAAACGGGAGTATCGAATGTGGTGATTGTTCTAAAATTGGTTTAAATATATCAAAAAATGTTGCGCAGTCGTTGGATAGAGTTTCAAACGGAAAATTGGAAAAAAATGATCATAAAGTGTATGAGGAAATTGATAAGATTTTAAAAATGTATATTGGGAGAAAATTGGAAAATAAATTTAAAAGTTTAGAGATAGACTTGGATTGATTTGATATACTAAGTGCATGGAAAAAATAGATAACCTTCAACAGAAAATTGTTTCGCTGTGTAAAAGAAGGGGTTTTGTATATCCGGGTTCTGAAATATACGGGGGTTTGGCAAATACATATGATTATGGCCCGCTCGGTGTTTTGATGATGAGGAACATTCAAAATCTTTGGTGGGAAAATTTTATTACTAAAAGACCTGAAATTTATGGTTTAGATACTGCAATTTTTATGTCTCCGGAAGTTTGGGTTTCGTCCGGGCATACGGCAAATTTTACGGAGGTTTTAGTTGATTGCAAAAATTGTAAACAAAGAACAGGCGCAGAAAAATTAATAGAAGCTTATTTTAATGAAAAAGATGAGGATTTTAACGCAGGAGGTAAGTCGGCAGAAGAATTAGAGAAAATTATAGAAGAAAATAAAATACCTTGTCCGGAGTGTGGCGAATTTAACTGGACCAAACCAAGAAAATTCAACAACTTATTTGAAACGCACATCGGGATAGTCCCGGAAAATCAGTCTTTAAATTATTTGCGCGGAGAATTAGCTCAGGGTATGTTTGTTAATTTTAAAAATGTTTTGGATTCTCAGAGACCAAAACTACCGTTCGGGTTGGGGCAAATTGGAAAAGTTTTTAGAAACGAGATAACAAAGGGGAACTTTATTTTTAGAACTTTAGAGTTTACGTTGATGGAATTTGAGTATTTTTTCAATCCTGTAAAAAATAATTGGGAAGAGATTTTTGAATACTGGAAAAAAGAAATGAATGATTGGATTGTTTCTTTAGGTTTGTCGCAGGATAAATTGAGATGGAGAACCCATACTGATGAAGAAAGAGCACATTATTCCAAAAAAACAGAAGATTTGGATTTTGAGTTTGCAGTAGGTTTCAAAGAAATGTTTGGTTTAGCTTATCGAACTGATTTTGATTTAAAAAATCATATGGAAAAATCAGGCTCCGATCTACAGTATATGGATCCTGAGACAGGTGAAAAATTTATACCTCACGTTATTGAGCCTACATTTGGTTCTTCAAGAATATTTTTAGCTTTACTAACACAAGGTTATGCTGAAGAAGAGGGAAGGTTAGTTTTGAAACTAAATAAAAGAGTCGCTCCTTACAGAGTAGCTGTATTCCCTCTTGTAAAAAACAAGGAAGATTTAGTGAATAAAGCCAAAGAAATTTACAATGGCCTTTTGGAAAAAGGTTTTTCTGTAGATTGGGATGATAGAGGAAATATCGGTAAAAGGTATTTCGCTCAGGACGAGATAGGTACTCCTTATTGCGTTACGGTTGATTATCAAACCTTGGAGGACGGTACTGTTACCATTAGAGAAAGAGACACGATGGTTCAAGAAAGAGTTAGTATCTCGGATATTTCATCGAAAATATAAATCATATTAGGTTTTTAAACTAATTTTATTTCGCGTTAATTCTTTTATTTTCAATTCTAATTTTTATCATTTTTTATTCTACTTCGGGTTTTATTTGTATTGACAACAACGGCTAAATGGTGGATATTGGATATAACATGGTGACAAATGGTGAAGGTCATCAGGATTAATTTTCTAAGTTTATATGAAAATGTTTCTTGGGGAATACCAACCGAATATCACCGAAGGATCAAGAATAGCTTTGCCCAAGAAACTTCGGGAACAAATAAAGGGAGATGAATTAATTCTCTCTAAAGGTTTTGAAAGCTGTGTTTTCGGATACGATAAGGAAGACTGGTTAGCTGAAGCAGAAAAGCAAATTGAAAATCCAATAACTGACTCCAAAACCAGAGACCTAAAAAGATATATGTATTCCGGGGCATCGGAAATCGCAATTGATTCTCAGGGAAGAATTGTAATACCCGGTAATTTGAAAGAATACGCAAAAATTGGGAAGAAAGTTGTGGTCATTGGAGCCGGTGATCATATAGAAATTTGGGACTTTGAAAATTGGAACAGACATTCGGAAAAAATTTCAGCAATATTGTCTGCCTAAAATAGCGAAAATGGAATACCACAAACCCGTACTTTTAAAAGAAACAATAGAAACCTTAAAAGTAGAACAAGGAAAAAAATATATTGATGCTACTTTGGGAGATGCAGGACACACTTTAGAAATACTAAAGATGGGGGGCGAGGTTTTAGGAATAGAAATAAACGAAAATGCTTTAGAGAGAGCGAAAGAAAGAATTAAAAAAGAGGGATTTGAAAATAAATTTACGGGAGTTTTAGGGAACTTTAAAAATATAGAAGAGATATCTCGAAATAACGGATTCGGAAATGTTGATGGGATCGTATACGACCTTGGATATAGTTCTACTGAACTTGAAGAAATGGGTTTAGGTCTAAGTTTTCAACTGGATGAGCCGCTAGATATGAGATTAGATAAAAATTTAGGAGTGACAGCTGCTGATTTGGTTAATTCATTAAGTGAAAAAGAATTTGCAAGTCTTATTTACAAATATTCTGATGAGAGAATGTCGAGAAAAATTGCTGAAGCGATCGTGGAAGCTCGTAAATTGAAGAAAATACAGACTACAGGAGATCTTGTAGAAATAATAAATTCTGTGTCTTCTCCAGGTTACGAACGAGGTAGGATAAACCCTGCCACAAGAACCTTTCAGGCTTTACGAATCGTGGTAAACGATGAAATAGAGAACCTGGAAAAATCACTGCCTCAGGCCGCGCGCCTATTGCTGCCTGGTAGTGTGATCGTCTTGATCACCTTCCATTCATTGGAAGATAAGGTGGCTAAAGATTTTAGCCGCCGCGCGCGGCCTAGTGTAAGTGAGTTATACAAAAAGCCTCTTACACCTGCCGAAGAGGAAGTAAGAACTAATGTCAGAAGCAGGAGTGCGAAGTTAAGGGCATTTATAAAAAATGGAAACAAGATATAAATCAGATAAAATATTTAAAACTCTTTTTGCATTGTCAATCGTGTTTTTTGTTTCCACGTTATTTTACAAATTTTACCAATGTAGCAGTATTACAATTAAAAACGAAGAATTGGAGCAAGCCTTTTCAATAAAAAAAGATATCGAAGAGGATATTAGTAGATTAAAGGCTGTAAATTCTTCTCTTTCTTCAATTTCTTATGTAGAAAAAAGATCTTCCGAGCTGGGTTTTGTAAAAATGGATGCTAAATTAATCTCGTTAGATTTGGATTCTCCAACTCAGGTTGCTTTAATCAATTAAAATTTCAGTTAGTAAAAATAAATAAGTAGTTTTTATGTTGTTGTAATTGTAAAATATTTATATATGAGTCCTGTCAGAGAGAAAAAAAAGTTTATAGATGAATGGAGAGTAAATGCTGTCTATATATTTTTTATTTCAGCCTTTGCTTTAGTTATTCTGAGACTTTTTCAAATACAAATTCTTAGTCACGATGATTATCGTGCTTTAGCTGAAAGCCAGTATTCCAGTCAGTTTGAAATTCCTGCTAAAAGAGGCGAGATATTGAGTTCTGATGGATATGTTTTAGCAGGTGCTAAAAGCAACTATTTGTTGTTCGCGGAGCCTAAAAGAATATCTGATCCTTATAAAATTGCTTCCGAACTTGCAGAAATATTATCTTCGATGAGGTCCGAGATAAATGAGTATGGCTCTGATTTTGATAAAAAAGACGGGGGTGTTGAAAATTTGGAAAATGTTGAAAACGTTGAATTTCCTGAAGAATATTCTGTTATTGACATTTCTGATACCGTGGAAATATCAGAATATTCATCCAAAATGACAAAAAGCGAGATGTTCGAGAAATATTTTAAAGATTTTTATAGCTATATTTCTTCGGATAGGTTTTGGGTGCCACTTATGAGAGATGTTACCCCTGAAGAGAAAATAAAAATAGAAGAAAGTGGAATTGTAGGAGTAGGTTTTGAGGAATACCCGGTAAGATATTATCCCGAAGGTACTTTAGCAAGTCATTTATTGGGTTTTGTTGGAAGCACTGAAGACGGCGAGAAAGTTGGGTACTTTGGAATCGAGGGTAGGTTAAACGAAGATTTAAAAGGAAAGCCCGGAAAAGTTTTGGAAGAAACAGATGCTTTGGGTAACCCTATACTTATGGGTGAGTATAAAATGGTGCCCGCTATTCAAGGCAGGGATGTTGTTTTAACAATAAACAGATCAATTCAGTACATGGTTGAAAAAAAGATAAAAGAAGGAGTTGAGAAATACGGGGCTTATTCGGGGAGTGCCATTGTTATGGATCCTTTTACAGGGGAAGTAATTGCTTTGGCTAATTATCCAACTTATGACCCCGTTAATTTTAATGAGGAGGAGAAGTACAATGAAAATCTGCACAGAAAGAATATCGAGAGAAAAAATCTTGCTATTTCTTACACTTACGAGCCAGGTTCAATTATGAAGCCCATGACTGTGTCAGCTGCTATCGATCTTGGGTTGGTTGGACCAGAAACTACATTTGTAGACAGCGGTCCGGTCGTCTATTCTACACATACAATTGATAACTGGGACGGTAATCACCACGGAGTTCAGACCATTGCTCAACTACTTCAAAAATCAAATAATATCGGAGCGGCGTGGGTTGGCATGCAAGTTGGAAGGGATAATTTATATAAATATCTTTCCGATTTCGGTATAGGTACGGTGTCGGGTATTGATTTAGAAGGCGAAGATACAGGGATTTTAAGACCGGGAGATACATGGACTGATATTGATACTGCAAATATTTCTTTTGGGCAGGGTGTTTCAACCACACCTCTGCAAATGCTTTCAGCTTTTAACGTTATCGCAAACGGAGGGTTCTTAATGCAACCAAAAATAATATCAAAATTAGTTGATGAAAACGGAGAAACCGAAATTCCCTCTAAAAATATTAGAAGAGTTATATCTAAGGAAACTTCTGATGTAATGGTGGACCTTTTGGAAAAAGCAGCTGAGGGAGGGGAGGGGAAATATTTTGTTTTAAAAGAATACAGAATATCAGGAAAGACCGGTACGGCAGAGATTCCTGAGCTGGGAAGCTACTCTGAAAATAGAACTAACGCGACCTTTGTTGGGTTTTTAACTCAATCTAAAGCATTTTCATTAATAGTAAAATTACAGGAACCTCAGGAGTCACCATGGGCTGCAGAAACAGCAGTTCCCGTTTGGATGGACATTGCATCCGAGCTTGTAAAATTTTACGGTATTGCACCGGACAGAGTAGTTGAAAATCCTGTAAGTACGGTAATAAAATCAGAAACTAACCCACCTCAAATTCAATAAAATACTCACTTTCCCCGTAAATGTAAATTCTATTAATAATAGAGTCATACCTATTGAGAAAAATTCATTAAGATATATCTTTATTCTGTGAATAAGAGGTGTTTAGGGAAGTTAGCGGAACGAATCGCCGTAAATTACCTGAAGAGCAGGGGCTACAAAATATTAAAAACTAACTGGACATGTTTGGGCGGGGAGTTAGATATTATAGCCTATAAACAGAAGCTTACTTTTGTGGAGGTCAAATCCGCTGAAAGCGGATTTTGTAGCCCCTGCGACCTGTTTAATAAAAAAAAGAAATATCACCTATCAAGGGCTATAAATTCATATCTTATTAAAAATTACGACCGCGCCGAAGATATTCCTGACTATTCCTTTGACCTTATAACAATTGAAAAAAACCATGGGAAATTGAATTTAAAGCATTACTTAGACATAAATTTAGATTATTAGCATTTTTCAAAACCTTTGGAATTTTATTTTTCCCATATTTTTTCCGAAAACGGTTTACTTGTTGTAATTCATTTTGTAATATTACTGTATGCCTAAGAAAATATTTTTTGTCGAAGATGATGAGGGTTTTTATAATATATTTTCCGTTCCTCTAAAGATGAAAGGATACGATATTGTAAGGGTTTCTGAAGGTAGTTCCGCCGTCGAGCGTATAATTGTTGAAAAACCCGATCTTGTTCTTTTGGATATAGTTTTGCCCGGTATGAGCGGCCTGGACGTTTTAAAAGAACTTCGTGAGAGAGAAGAAACCCAATCAGTGGTGGTCATAATGCTTACTAATTTCGGTAGTGATGAAAACATATCAAGAGCTATGGAGTACGGAGCAAATGATTATTTAATGAAATACAATATTGTCCCCTCCGAACTTCCTGATAAGATAGCTTCTTTTTTGGGGGAAGATCAAGAGTTTAATGTTAAAGTTATGGAATCCTAAACTGCCACAATGGAAAAAACAGCATTATTAAACATTCTAGTCATACTGGAATCAATAGTCCTTCTTGTTATTTCATATATATTATTTTTTAAATTAAAAGATTTATCTAAACTAAAAAAACTCCAAGATGAATTAAACGAATTGAGGTCTTCGAAAAATTCAGCCAGAGATGATTTCTTACCTATTCTTGTACACGAGTTAAGATCCCCACTTTCAGTTATAAGAGGTGCTGCTGACCTGTTAATTAAAAGTACTGACGAACTATCTGTGGTTCAGATACAAACTCTTTTAAATCAGATTAAAAACTCTTCCACAACTCTTCTGACTATGGTGGGAAGTATTTTAGATGTTTCAAAAATGGAAAACGGTAAATTTGAAATAAATAAAACATATAGTGATATCAATTCTGTTCTAAACGAAGAGTGTTCTTATTTTGATCCCTTAACAAAAATTAAAAAAATAAACATTCAGTGCACAGTTGATAAGGATATTCCTAATTTTAGTTTTGATACTGAGAGGATAAAGCAGGTTTTGAATAATTTAATATCAAATGCAATAAAGTTTAGCCCGGAGGGCGCTGTAATTACAATTTCCTCTAAAAAAATTGGTCCGGACTGTAGAGTAGACGTTTCTGATCTTGGGGTTGGTATACCCGAAGGTGAAAAGGCCTCCCTTTTTCAAAAATTCTTTCAGGCTTCTAATCAAAACGGCGTTCAAAAAGGTACAGGTCTTGGACTTTTTATATCAAAAGGTATTGTTGAGGCTCACGGAGGAAAAATTTGGTTTGAGAATAACACCCCTCAAGGATCGAAGTTTTGTTTTTCTATCCCCATAAAATCTTAAATTTTTAATAAATAGCTATTGCCCGTAAAAATTTTCGATGTTACCATCTTTATATGACTAAAAAAACTGCTCATGTCCTTTGGTTTAAGGACATTAATAAAAATGATATTCCCTTGGTAGGTGGAAAAGGTGCAAATTTAGGAGAGATGGTGAAAGCCGGTATTCC
>CAYRRO010000005.1:2912-7033 GCA_964426685.1 uncultured Candidatus Saccharibacteria bacterium | reverse complement strand
GTTCAGAAATGCTGGGCATCTTTATTTACAGCAAGAGCAATTTTTTACAGAGAGGAAAATAAATTCTCTCACTTAAAAGTAGGTATTGCGGTTCCGGTTCAGCTTATGTGCCAATCAGATGTTTCAGGAATAATGTTTACGGTTAATCCTGTAACGAACAACCAAGATGAAGTTTCAGTAGAAGCCGCTTATGGTTTAGGCCAGCCTATTGTTTCAGGTGAAATTACACCCGATCAATATGTAGTAAGCAAAAAATCTAAAAAAATTACTGACAGGACAGTAGTTTCTCAGGATTGGCAGCTCACCATAGAAGGAAAAACCAATATCTCCACAAAATACAAGAAAAAACAAAAACTTACTAATAAACAAATAGTTGAGTTGGCCAAGGTTGGAATGAAGATTGAAGAACATTACGGAAAACCTCAAGATATTGAGTACGGAGTTGAAAAAGGAAGAATAATGATCGTTCAGTCCCGACCTGTTACTACATTGGTTCAAAAAACTCAAAATGTAGTAGTGGAGGAAGGAAAAGGTTCAAAGGTTTTACTTGAAGGTCTCGCTGCCTCACCCGGAGTTTTTTCAGGTAAGGTTCAAATAATAAAAGAGGCTAAGGAAATCACAAAAGTTAAAGAGGGTGATATTTTAGTAGCTGAGATGACTAATCCTGATTATGTACCTGCTATGAAGAGAGCGGGAGCTATTGTTACTGATTTGGGAGGAAGAACCAGCCACGCAGCAATTGTTAGTAGAGAATTAGGCGTTCCTGCAGTTGTAGGTACTTTAAATGCTACAAAAATGCTTTCTAACGGTGAGATTATTACTGTAGACGGAGCTTCGGGTAAAATTTACGAGGGTGATATAACACAAGTTGTACAAGAAACCAAAAAATCCTCGGTCGATTTAAGTAAAATAAAAACAGCCACAAAAATTTACGTTAATTTGGCAGAACCTGAATTAGCTTCCGAAATGGCTTCAAGAAATACCGATGGAATAGGCCTTTTAAGAGCCGAGTTCATTATTGCAAATATTGGAACACACCCGAAAAAATTTATTAAAGATAAAAAGAAAAAAGAATTTATATTGAAATTGGCAGAAGGTCTTGAGAAGTTTGCAGATGCGTTTAATCCAAGGCCGGTTGTTTACAGATTTACAGATTTTAAGAGCAATGAGTACGCCGGTTTAAAGGGCGGAGCTGAGTTTGAAACTGATGAGCCTAACCCAATGATTGGTTACAGAGGTGTTTCAAGATATATCAAGGACTTAGATGTATTTGAGATGGAGCTTGAAGCTATAAAAATTGTTAGAAATAAAAAAGGATTGAAAAATCTTTGGGTGATGATGCCGTTTGTTAGAACCGTAGAACAACTAAGAGAAGTTAAAAAAATAGTTTCAGCTTCCGGCTTAAGAAGGAGTGGTACATTTAAATTTTGGATGATGGTAGAAATTCCCTCGAACGTAATTTTGCTTGATGATTTTATTGATGAGGGTATAGATGGTGTTTCAATAGGTACAAACGATTTAACAATGTTAACGCTAGGTGTAGACAGGGATAATGAAAAAGTTGCTGATACGTACAGTGAAATGAATCCGGCAGTGCTTAAATCCTTGGAGAAAATTGTTACCACGTGCAAAAAGAGAGATATTACTTGTTCAGTTTGCGGACAGGCCCCGTCAGTTTTTCCTGAACTTGTTGAGATGATGGTTGACTGGGGAATGACATCGGTGTCTATTAGTCCTGATGTAATTGAAACAACCAGAGAGATAGTTTACGAAGCAGAAAAAAAGGTTTTAGGCAAAAAGAAAAAAAAATAAATAGAAAATAATATGGCCAAAATCGAAAATATTAGAAGTCAAAAAATATTAGATTCCAGAGGGAATTGGACCTTAGAGACCAAGGTGACTCTTGATGACGGTTCCGTCGGGGTTCAGCCAGTTCCTTCAGGTGCTTCCGTAGGGGAAAATGAAGCTGTGTACATAGATGTCGAAAAAGCAGCCGATTTTGTTTCAACAACCATCAACGATGTCTTAGTAGGTAAAGACCCGTCCGACCAAAAGAGTATTGATGAAAGTCTTATTAAAATGGATGGAACTTCAAATAAAAGTAGGTTGGGTGCTAACAGTATTCTGTCTGTTTCATTAGCGTGCACAAAATCGGCTGCTGTGTCAGCCGGCTTGGAGCTTTACCAATATTTGAGCTTGTTGTATTCGGGAAAGCAAAAGCTTAAGGGAGATTTAACATTCCCAACTCCTGTTTTTAATATTATAAACGGTGGTGAACACGCAAAAAACAAACTTTCTTTTCAAGAATTCATGGTTATTCCCGCTCTTAACACACCTTATAATAAGGCTTTACAAATGGGAGTTAATATTTACAAAGATCTTAAGAAGATTTTATTAAAGGATGATTTTGAAACAGGGATCGGTGACGAAGGTGGTTTTGAACCCAGAGGTTTATCTGCCAGAACAGCATTAGATTTTTTAGAACAAGCTGCTTCTGTTCAGTATGATCCCGGTAACGACGTATTTTTCGGCTTAGATATCGCGGCAGGTTCTTTTTATGAAAATGGAAAATATTGTATCGATGAAGAAAATTTAGAGTTAAGTTCTGACGAAGTAATTAAGTACTATGAAGATCTTTTTATGCATTACAAGATAATTTATTTGGAAGACCCGATGTTTGAAAGGGATGAGTTTGGTTGGACAAAATTTTATAAACAGAACGCCGGAAAGTACATGGTTGTAGCTGACGACCTTGTTGTCACCAATCCTAAAATATTAGAAAGAGTAGCAAAAGAAAAAATGGCTAACGCTGTAATTGTTAAACCAAATCAAGTGGGCACTCTTACGGAAACTTTAGATTTTGTTAAATTAGCTAGGAAATCCAAGATGGATATTGTTATTTCACACAGAAGCGGGGATAACGTTGATTCCTTTATCTCGGATCTTGCAGTGGCCGTAGATGCAAATTTTATGAAATCAGGGGCACCTGCCAGAGGTGAGAGAGTAGCAAAATATAACAGATTGTTGGAAATATTTTACGGATTCTAAGTTTACTATTTTATTACGTATGCCGCGTAATCCTGTCCCAGCGGAGTTTCCAATTTTGAAGTTGTTTCTTCATCCAAATTTTCAAAATATTTTCTAAATCCTCTTATAGAATTTCCATGGCAAGAAATTGCTACCTTAATATTTTTTCCTGATAATTCTTTAACTAAATCCTCACAAAATTCCCCGACTCTTTCGCAAACCATTTCTATACTCTCTCCGTTAGTTGGTACATAATCGTAACTTCTTCTAATCTTTAGCAATTCTTCAGGGTCTCTCAGTTGTATTTCCATTTTGCTTTTGCCGGTTAAATCGCCGTAAGATCTTTCTTTTATTCTTTCATCTGTTTCAATTTTCAAATTTTTTGCATTTGGGTTTTGAGATATGGCAATTTCCATTGTTTGAATAGCTCTGTTCTGGGGGGACGATATAAGCCTGTCGAATTTAATATCCATAATTTTTTGAGCGAGCACTTCCGCTTGTTTTACACCCTCTTCCGTTAATTTAGCGTCTCTATTTCCGCTGAAAATGAAGTTTGCATTATCATCTGTTTGCCCGTGTCTGAAAATGTAAATAGTTGAAAATTCATCGGATTCACTTTTTGGTAATTCATCTACTTTTTTATAGTTTAAAAGATCTTTTGCTTGTTCTATTTTATTTTCATCAGATCCGTTTCCATTATTAGAAAAAATTTGTTTTCTTTTTTTGAAACCCCAGAGTAAAACTCCTGCAAACATTACAACTATAATTACCTTTCCTACCGTCTCTGATTTATCTAAACCCGCCATGACCTCTTCTGAGGCTGCCAGTCCCGCGTACCCTAAATATAAATAACATAAATTTCTAATTATAGTTCCGGTGAAAGTTGTTAAAAGAAATGTTTTCATTTTTATTTTTATAAGACCTGCTGTGATTGAGATAGGGGAACTTGGGAATATGGGTATAGATCTTAATGCAAATAGAACTAACCAGTCTTTTTTACCTCCGTTAAAATAACTACCGATTTTTTCAACATCATTTGAAGTGATTCCTATGAATTTACCAAATTTTGAAGTAAAAACGTCTTCGATTTTGTC
>CAYRRO010000005.1:0-2812 GCA_964426685.1 uncultured Candidatus Saccharibacteria bacterium | reverse complement strand
TGCAATTAAACCTGACATATGACCCATAAATTCTACATTACTGCGAACTTCTATACAAATTTAAAAAAGTTATAAGAAAACCAACATTTACTTTGTGTTATTTTAGTTTTTATACCTTCTAACTATCCCCGTAACAACTCCTTGAATTTTTACCTGGTTTGATTCAACAATGATTGGTTCCATTTCTTCGTTTGCCGGTTGGAGCCTTATTTTATCGCCCTTTTCTTTATAGAGTTTTTTTAGAGTAGCAAAACCTTCGTCTATCAATGCAACAACTATCTGACCGTTTTCTGCGGTATCTTGTTGTTTCAAAACTACATAATCACCGTCCATAATTCCTTCATCTATCATAGAGGACCCTTTAACTTGCAAGACAAAACATCTCTTGCTTTTTGATACCATGTCCGGAGAAACCATTACGGTGGTAATTTCGTTCTCAATTGCTTCAATAGGTTCACCGGCGGCAATGTAGCCAATTAAGGGAAGCTCTATTGCTGACAGACTGGCATTTACCGAGTTATCTACAACTTCTATGCCTCTTACCGCACCGTCATATCTTTTTATAATATTTTTCTTTTCTAAAGCTTGAAGGTGTTCGTGAACCGTAGCCAGAGACGACAGCCCCATCGCGTCAGCAATTTCCTGAAGGGTGGGGGAATACCCGTTAATTTGAATATACTGTGAAATGAAATCTAAAATTTGTTTTTGTTTTTTATAAATAGTTACGGGGCTCATTTTTATCCTTTTAGAAATAACTACGGTTTTTCTTCGTGTTTTTATAATACCGAAAAATAACCGAAGATGTCAAGCTTTTTTTATGATATCATCTTTTTATGTTTAAACTTGTAGCTCCGTTTAAACCTACAGGCGACCAGCCTCAGGCAATAGAAAAATTAACTGAAAATATTAGCTCCGGTATTAAAGACCAAGTGTTGTTGGGCGTGACAGGTTCCGGAAAAACCTTTGTTATGGCAAATGTTATTAAAAATTTGAATAAACCTGCGTTGATAATTTCTCACAATAAAACTCTGGCCGCCCAGCTTTATCAAGAATTCCGAGACTTTTTTCCTGAAAACGCAGTTGAGTATTTTGTAAGTTACTACGATTACTACCAACCTGAAAGTTATATTCCTTCCACGGATACTTATATTGAAAAAGATTCAGCAATAAATGAAAAAATAGATAAATTAAGACTATCTGCAACCACTTCTCTTATGACCAGAAAAGATGTCATCGTTGTTTCTTCGGTTTCCTGTATTTACAACTTAGGTTCTCCGGTTGAATATGGAAAGGTTGCCATTGAATTAAGGCTTGGGATGAAAATAAGAAAAGCAGATTTATTAAAAAGACTCGGTCAAACTTATTACGAGCGTTCCGATTACGATTTTAAAAGAGGTACTTACAGGGTAGTCGGTGAAGTAATAGATGTTTATCCCGCCTATCAGGATTATGGATTGAGGTTGGAAATTTTTAATGACACTTTAGTGCGGATTTCTCATTTTGATCCGTTAACAGGAGATTCTATTAAAAAAAATGAAACTCCGTATGAAAAATACGGTTCGGAGTCTAATACTCCAAAGGAAAATGTTGAAAAATATATTAAAGAAAGAGATTTAAGAGAGGATTTTGCTGTAATTTTTCCTGCAAAACATTACGTGACTGCTGAGGAAACCCGAGAAGATGCGTTTGCACAAATTGAGGGCGACTTGGATAAGCGTCTTATTGAATTGAGAAAAGAAAATAAAATGGTTCCAGCTTACAGGCTTGAACAAAGAACAAATTACGATTTGGAAATGATGAGAGAAATTGGATACTGCAAAGGAATTGAAAATTATTCCAGATATTTTGACGGAAGAAAGCCCGGTGATGCGCCTTACTCTTTGATGGAATACTTTCCAAAAGATTTTATAACCATAATTGATGAGTCCCACATGAGCGTTCCTCAAATCCGAGGGATGTTCAATGGGGACAGGTCAAGAAAACAGACATTGATAGATTATGGTTTTAGACTTCCCTCGGCTTTAGACAACCGACCCTTGAATTTTGATGAGTTTATGAAAAGAAGAGGAAGCACCGTTTATGTTAGTGCAACACCCGATAGCTGGGAGATTGAACAGTCAAAGAAAAATATTGTTGAACTTCTACTTAGACCTACCGGAATTACCGACCCCGAAATTACTATTGTTCCTACAAAAGGACAGATAGAAGATTTACTTTTAAGAATCAAAAAAAAGATATCCGAAGGTCAGCGTGTTCTCGTTACTACCCTAACAAAAAGAATGGCAGAAGATTTATCCTCGTATCTTGCTGAAAAAAAGATAAAAGTTACTTATCTGCATTCTGACGTTGATACTTTGGAAAGAACCGATATTTTGGATGATCTTAGAAAAGGTGAATACGATGTTCTGGTTGGAATTAATTTACTTAGGGAAGGTTTAGATTTACCTGAGGTCGGTTTAGTAGCAATATTGGATGCTGATAAAGAAGGATTTTTAAGATCCGAAACTTCTTTGATACAAACCATGGGAAGGGCAGCCAGACATGTTCAGGGAGAGGTTGTTATGTACGCAGATAACATTACCGGTAGTATGAAGAGAGCAATTTTGGAAGTTGAGAGAAGAAGAAATATTCAGATTGAATACAATAGAGAGCACAATATCTCTCCTAAACAGATTGTAAAACCATTTAGAGAAAAACTTATAGATGAGATTATTGAAGAACAGATTGGTGGAAAGAAGGAAGATTGGCAGGAAATAGATTATAAACAACTACCTCCTTCGGAGTTAAAGAAGGAAATTAAGAAATTAGAAGA
>CAYRRO010000004.1:20260-24479 GCA_964426685.1 uncultured Candidatus Saccharibacteria bacterium | reverse complement strand
AATGAATCTTTCAAATTATTCTTCTCCATCTTTGAAGTACCCTCGTCTCTTAGACCAAAAGTTATAGGGACTTCTTTTATCTTGGCCCCTGCCTTATGCATTTTATATAAAAGGTCTAGTTTATAAGCAAAACCTTTTGAAAGGATATTATCTAAATCGATGCTATCAGCAAAACCTTTAACTCTTGATACTTTGTATCCTGTTGTAAAATCATTGACACCCCTAATACCTAAAATAATTTTTGAAAGTAAGTTACCACCTTTACTAAAAAGCTTCCTTTTTAATTCCCAGGATTCGGGAATACTTCCGCCTTTGGTAAATCTCGAACCAATAATGTAATCATAACCATCGTCAATTCCTTTTATTAAATCGACAAGTTCTTTAGGGTCATGCTGAAAATCCGCGTCCATTTCTACCAAAACATCGGCTCCAAGTTCTTTCATTGCATACTTAAAACCATAAACATACGCAGCCCCCAACCCAGCCTTTTTCTCCTCCATCAGCAAATGAACAAAATCGTACTTTTTCATCTGCTCCTTCACAACATCAGCCGTTCCGTCAGGTGAATTGCCCTCAACTACAAGTAAGTGAAATTCATGGGAAGGCATTTTTTTGAACTCGATGTCCAAAGCCTCTATCAACCTTCCGATATTTTTAGATTCATTATATGTAGGTATTACAACTACTATTTTCATATTAAAAACTTAGAACAGTAAAAAAAAGTAAAAATACTAATATACCGAAAAGTGCATATTCGTAGATTACATTTCTATTCAACTTGCCTCTAAGCCATTGGTGAATTATACCCCAAAGAATATAAAAAGCAGAGCCTACTCCGCTTAAAAGTATCAACATCTGCCTGTCAAACCTAAAGGAATATATAAAAAACATAAAAACCGATATAGCAACAAAAAGAATGAAATACTCTACCCTGTTTTCTTTAATATTTTCCATCATATTTTTTATCCCTTTATACTATCAAACCAGGTCTAAAGACTAACCAAATACTTACAATAACCACTAATAAAATTGCCATATGCGCCAATGTTAATCCTGTAAGTTTTCTTATACCTTTCTTTCTGGAATACAATATATCAATAAGTAAAAGTGAAACCACAAAGCCCCCAACTACTAAACTAATGGTTTTTGTCGCTAAAGTAACATCTATAAAACTATTATCAGATGATTCAGGAAAAGCAGGCTCAGAAATTACAGATTCAGTACCCGCGGGTTGGTCGGAAACACTCGTTTCTGATCTAACCTCAGACTCACCTATATTAAGTTCAGGCGCTGCCTCGGAAGCGGAAACATTTTCTCTTCCAATATTAACGGCCTGCTCACTAACGCTAGCCAACATGGATGGCTGTCGAGGTTTACCAAACATCTGAACCACTAAAGTAGTTTCGTAACCGTTCATAACTCCGTTTACTACGGCAAAACCCACCTCATCGTAATTAGCTCCAATTAAATTACTTTTGTGAGAGGGCGACTTAAACCATGCTTCGACAACTTCCTTGGAGGTTGAGAAGTTTTTAGCCAAATTTTCCCCAGCGTAAATATATTCATAATTTTCCCCAACAATAAAATCCCAAGGCTCTGTTCCGTCGGGAGCAACGTGAGCCCAGTAACCATCTTCAAACATATCCTTAGCCTTATTCTGCGCCGCTGCGGATAATTTATCGTTTAATCTAAGACCGGAAACTCCGTTTTCCTCTCTTTTTTTATTAGTGTATTTTAAAAGATCTGTGATATTGATATCCGAGGCATAACCAAGAACTCCGGGAGCTACTTTTGGAATCACTCTAAAAATTGCGGTAACGACCAGAATTAAAACACAATAAATTAAAATCGCTTTATTCTCTAAAAAATCGGCCCTCTTTCTTTTATCCTCTTTAGGTAAAAAATGATGAACAAACTGATACTTCTCTATGGACTTGGGATTTTTCCTCCAATATTTCGAAATATTCTGGTTTTCATCTTTATGTTTTGAGTAGTCAAACATTAATTCTAATTATAACATTATAATTTACTTTAGTGCTTCTAAAGAAAGGTTAAACACCTCTTCAGGAGTTCCCTCGCCATCTATCTCAACCAACTTACCTTCATTTCTAAAATGCTCAATAACTTCCGATGTTTCTGTATTAAATATCTCCAATCTTCTCCTAACAGCTTCTTCAGTGTCATCTTCGCGCTGAATTAATCTTCCGCCGCACTCGTCACAAATTCCCTCTATTTTAGGAGGAACGGATACAATATTAAAAACGGCTCCGCAATCATCGCAGGTTCTTCTTGAAGAAATTCTTTTAACGGAGGTTTCTGGGAAAATATTGATTAAAATTACTTTATCAAAATCGGGATCATAAAAATGAAGGTCTTTCATTGTTCTACCCCACCCATCAAAAATAAATCCTTTTTTGTATGAATCTTTTGAGGTTTCTTCTCTTAGTAGATTAGCAACTAAATCCTGAGGTACGAGCTCACCCCTTGTCATATAATCCTGAATTTCATTTTTTCTAGGGTGAGTCTCTCCAACCTCTCTTAATATATGGCCTGCTGAAATTAATGGGATACCTAAATAATCACTTAACATACTTCCAATGGTACCTTTACCACAACCCTGAGGTCCTATTAGTAATATTTTCATGATAATAATTGTAAAGCTTAAAAATCAGGAAGTCCAAGGTCTTGTAACTGACCTCTCATCTGCTTTTGTAATTTCTTGTCAACATCACTAAAAGTGTCGTTTATTAAATCTTTTAATTCTTTTTGATCTTCTCCGTCCACCTCAATCTTTTGAATTTTTTTATCTCCTCTAACTACTATTTTAATACCATCTTTCTCTCTGGTAGCGGATATTTCTTCCATCTGCTTTTTAATTTTACTTTGTGCTTGTTTAAATTTATTTAATTCCTTTATTTTATCGAACATGGTTATATTTTATCAGTAAAAAATAAATTATCCTAAAAATTTCTCGTAACTTCTCGTAACGGTTAGCGACTCCACCTGTCTTACTGTTTCAAGAACCACAGAAACAGCAATTAAAAGACTAGTTCCCCCTATGGAAATAACATTGGGACCAAATATAAAATTCATAAAATAGGGCAAAATAGCTATTAGACCAAGGAATAAAGATCCCATAAGCGTAATTCTGGAAACAATTCTTTTTAGATAGTTTGAAGTAGAGGTTCCGGGCCTAACGCCGGGTATAAAGCCCCCTCTTTTTTTAACATCTTCAGCAATCTTTTCAGGATTAAATTGTAAAAAAGTATAAAAAAACGTAAAAGCTACGACAAGCATAAAGTACAAAGCGTTATATGAAAAAGCTGTAGGTTCAAAAAACTTAGCCATAAAAGAACCAATATTGACCAAACCGGGTTTTCCCGAGGCCATAAAAGGTCCCGACACCATACCCGGGATAGAAACAATGGATACTGCAAAGATTATGGGAATAACACCTGCTTGGTTTATCTTAATAGGAAGGTAGTTGGTAACTTTTCTTGATTTCTCAGAACTTCTACCGTACTCCAAAAGAACATTTCTAGTCCCTTCATTAACTAAAACCACCGCGATAATGGTTAATAAGATCAAAGCCAAAACAATTACTGTTTGAAGATAATTAGATGACAGTATTCCCGTTACGGCAGAAATAGCACTGGTAGGTAATCTGCTTATGATTGATACAAATATTAAAGCTGATATCCCGTTTCCTACGCCTTTTTCGGTTAATAAATCTCCAAGCCAAACTAACAGCATGGAACCTGCGGTAAAAGTTAAAACAAGAAGCACTACATCAAAACCCCCCAATGAATTTATTATGCCCTGCTTGCTTAATAAAAAGTAAATGCCGTAGGCTTGGACGAAAGACATTGGGATAGCCAAAACCTTCGTGTACATATTTATTTTTTCCTGTCCGTATTCACCTTCTTTTGCCATTTCTTCCAACGAAGGAATAAGCATAGTAAGGAGTTGGATGGTTATTGAGGCATTGATATAAGGACCTAAGCCTAATGTGACAATTGAAAAATTTTGAAACCCGCCTCCGCTGAATAAATCAAAAAAACCAAAGATTACACTCTGCTCAAGATAAGCTTTAATTGATGATGTATCTACTCCCGGCACCGGTATGTGGGCCAAGAGTCTAAATACAGCAATTATAAATAAGGTAAATATTATTTTCTTCCTTAAATCAGGAAGCTTAAATATTTTAAGCATTTATAGT
>CAYRRO010000004.1:8681-20160 GCA_964426685.1 uncultured Candidatus Saccharibacteria bacterium | reverse complement strand
ATTCTTGGAAGTTTTTTGTAAAGAGGTGACTGACCTCCTTCAAATCCTAAATTTGGTTTAGCACCTTTTCTGGCTTTTTGGCCTTTTTGTCCTCTTCCCACGGTGTGACCGCCTTTACCCGAGCCCCTGCCTCTTCCGACTCTCTTAGATTTCTTGTCATTATTTAATTTTTTTATATTAAAAAGTTCCATATTATTTCTTAAGCTCGTTTAATGCCTTTATAGCACATCTAACATTTAAAAGCTTATTGTTAGAACCCAATACTTTTGAAGAAATATCCTTCACTCCCGCCATTTCCATAACTATTCTTACCGGACCTCCAGCTATAACACCCGTACCTTCGGGAGCGGGTTTAAGTAAAACCTTCGAGGCACCAACTTTAGCTGTAACTTCATGGGCAATAGTTTTACCTGATATTTTTACGTCATACATCTTCTTTTTTGCCGCACTAATAGATTTTCTAATAGCGTCAGCCACGTTTTGAGCTTTGCCAAAACCATATCCAACTTTACCGTTTCTGTTACCAACTACCACAAGAACAGAAAAACCAATAGCGCTACCGCCTTTTATTTTCTTCGAGACTCTTTTTATCTCAATTATTTTTTCCTCAAATTCACTTATTTTAGAAGCATTTGAATATTGATCTTTATTTCTTTCTTCTTTTCTCATAATTTCAAACCTCCTTCTCTTGCTCCATCAGCAACGGCCTTCACTCTTCCGTGGTATCTATAGCCGCCTCTGTCAAAAACTACACTTTTTATACCTTTATCCAAGGCAAACTTTGATATCTCTTTTCCTACTTCAAATGATTTTTGTGTTTTTGTAGTACCTTTTGCGCTTTTTAATTTTTTAGATGAAAACTCCACAATTGTATTAGCTTTTTCATCGTCAATAATTTGGGCGTAGATATCTTTGTTAGATCTAAATACCGACAACCTCGGGGTTTCCGCAGTACCTAAAATCTTACTTCTTATCGATAACCTTCTTTTTTCTCTATTTGTTTTTCTTGATTTTACGTGATACATGTTTATGCAGCTCCTCCTGAACCAACTTTACCTGCTTTTCCGGGTTTTCTTCTCACAATCTCATCGGAATATCTTATTCCCTTGCCTTTATAAGGTTCCGGTTTTCTTACTTTTCTTATCTTAGCGGCGGTAAATCCCACTAAATGTTTATCGGGACCGGAAACTGTAATATGAGTATTATCTTCTACTTTTAATTCAACCCCCTCGGGTGATGTGAAATCTACGGGATGAGAATAACCTACGGTTAGTGTTATTTCTCTCGGGGATACAGATTTTACTCTATAACCCACACCAACTAATTCCAGCTTCTTTTCAAAACCTTCAGCTACCCCTTTTACCATATTCGCAATCATAGCTCGGGTAGTACCCCACAAGGCCGGGGATTCTTTACTCTTACCTACCATTTCAACAACTATTTTATCCTCTTCTTTTTTAACAACTACATCATCAGTAAATTTAAAACTCAAATTACCTTTAAGTCCTTTAACAACAACCTCACTTCCCATTATTTCTACGGTAACTCCTTGCGGTATTAAGATAGGTGCCTTACCAATTCTACTCATTTTTTAATAAACCTCACAAATAACTTCTCCACCTAATTTTTTCTTTTTTGCCTCTTTAGCGTCCATTACGCCTCTGGAGGTAGATAATATCATTACTCCCAAACCCTGAAGAACAGGTTTTATTTCTTTATAACCAATGTAAGCTCTTCTCCCGGGTTTAGAAATCCTCTTAGCTTCTGATAGCTTTATTATATTTCCTTCTTTTGCTAGAGTAATTTTTAACATTTTTGCGGTACTGTTTTCTTTTTTAAAAGTTTTCAATTCTTCGACAAATCCTCTTTCTTTTAAAACCTTAGCTACTGCCTCGCACTCGGATGTAAAAGGTATCTCCAAAGACTCTTTTCCGCTCATCGAAGCGTTTTTTATTGAACTGACCATGTTTGATAATCTGTCTAAGCTCATTTTACCAACTTGCCTTTCTTACTCCGGGAAGCTCTCCCTTGTGAGCCATCTCCCTAAAACATTTTCTACAAACTTTAAATCTTCTCATATAACCTCTGGGGCTACCACAAATAGAACATCTATTATATTCCCTTGATGAGAATTTTTGTTTTTTACTGTGTTTTTGTTTTAAAGCTTCTTTAGCCATTTTATTTACCCTCTAAATCAGTTGATTCCGAAAAAGGAAAACTTAACTTCTTAAGTAAATACCTGTTCTGATCAATATTTTTTCCGTTAAAAACTATAGTAACCTGCAAACTTCTTATACCTTTAGTTGTATTTGGATTAACCTCCGGAAATATGACATGTTCTCTTATACCAACAGAATAATTTCCGTTTTCATCAAAAGAATCGGGGCTGAAACCTCGGAAATCTCTTATTCTCGGAAATGCGATGTTAATTAATTTATCCAAAAACGCCCACATTCTATCACCTCTTAAGGTAACAGTATACCCTACAATATCATTTTGTTTAATTTTAAAACCTGCCTCTGATTTTCTTGCTTTTCTTTCAAACACTCTTTGACCTGCAATATCAGATAACTCAGAAGCAAAGAAATCCGTGGCTTCTCTATTCTCTCTAAAAGGACCTATTCCTGCATTAATACTAATTTTCATAATAGAAGGTACTTCCATCACATTACTTAGCTTAAATTCTTTAAGCATATCTTTGGCTATTTCTTTGTTGTATTTTTCCTTTAATCTATTCATATCTTTTTATCTAAAATTTCACCTGTCTCTTTTGAAACTCTGTATTTTTTACCGTCAACTAACTTATACCCAACTTTCACAACTTTTTTCGAAGAATCATCATAATACATTACATTAGAAACATCTATAGGTTTTTCAATACTGATAATCCCACCTTCTTTTGAGATTACTCCCGGCTTAACATGTTTTTTCACCACATTAACACCTTCAACTACAATTTTATTTTTATCTTTTAAAACCTTCAGGATCTTGGAAACCTTTCCTTTATCTTTTCCTGAAATGACTTTTACTTTATCATCTTTTTTTAATCTCATATTATAAAACCTCCTTAGCTAAAGACACTATTTTAGAATAACCCCTATCTCTTATCTCTCTTGCTACAGGTCCAAAAACTCTTGTTCCGATCATATTCTTATCTTTATCTACTACAATAGCGGCGTTGTCATCAAACCTAATGTAACTCCCGTCTTTTCTTCTTACTTCTTTTCTGGTTCTTATTATTATAGCTTTTACTATACTGTGATCCTTAACGGTCCCTGTTGAAGTAGCACCTTTAACTACAACTGTAACGTAATCTCCTAATCTTGCAGATCTTTTGTTTGAACCAGGGATACCAACAATTTTCAGCATTATTGCTCCTGAATTATCAGCTGGTTTTAAATACGATCCGATAGGCAACATTTTACTTATTCTCCTCCTTGGTAATTTTACCTAAAACTTTAAAAGCAACGTCCTTGCTAAAGGGTTTGCACTCCTCAATTATTACTTCTTCTCCAATCACAACTCCTATCTCATCCCTTGCTTTTAATTTAGTAGTGTTTTTTATACTTTTATTGTACTTAGGATGTTTTTTAGGAGAATCCACTGCAACAACAACTGTTTTTTGCATTTTATTAGATATAACTTTTCCTTTAAATGTTTTAACGCTCATTTTTGCTCCTCTTTTAATTTTTCATTAATTATTGTTTGAATTCTTGCAATATCTTTTCTAAACTGAGATGTTTTTTTAATATTTTTTTCCTTTTTCTGTAAAACATCAGAGATTGTTTTTTGAAGGTCTTTCTTAGATTTTGAAAGTTCCTTCTTCAAATCTTCTAATCCTTTTTTTCTTAATTCTTTTATATCTATCATCAGTCATCCCTCCTTACAAACTTAGTTTTTACAGGCAACTTCGAGGATGCTTTATGAAAAGCTTTTTTAGCAACATCCTCAGACACTCCTGCCATTTCAAATATAACTTTTCCCGGCTTAACCAATGCTGCATAATGATCAGTATTGGATTTTCCGCTTCCCATTCTTGATTCGTTGGCTTTTTTTGCTATCGGTTTATCGGGGAAGGCTCTAATCCAAAGTTTTCCACCTCTTTTTGTTTCGTGTGTAATAGCTTTTCTTGCCGACTCCAACTGTCTGGAAGACAGTAAACATCTATCTACAACCTTCAGACCATAATCTCCAAAGGATATAGACGATCCCCTAACTGATATGCCTTTGTTAGTTCCTCTTTGCTGTCGTCTAAATTTTACTTTTCTCGGCATCATCAACATAATAATCTCCTATTTAAGCTCAATCTCTCCCTTGTATATCCAAACCTTTATACCTATGGTTCCGAAAAGCATCTGACAATGAATCTGAGCATAATCAATATCAGCTCTTAGAGTTTGGGCCGGAACCGAACCTAATTTATAAGTTTCAGATCTTGAAATAGTATTGCTACCACTTAAAACTCCTGCCAATTTTATCTTTATACCTTTTGCACCCTTATCAATTGCTGAACTTAAAGCAAAATTAACAACTCTTCTATAAGGAACTCTTCTTTTTAGTTGTCTGCAAATATAATCACCGACTAATTGAGCTTCAACTTCAGAAGATTTAATACCCTCTGCTGTAATCTTTACCTTACCTCTGGTAATTTTCTTAATCTCTTTTTCAATCTCCTCAACTCCGGTACCACCTCTTCCTATAACAACTCCCGGTTTTGACACTTTTATCAAAATGCTAATCTCGTTTTCAGTTCTTTCTATCTCAACATTTTTTAAACCTGCAGTACTTAATCTCTCATTTAGGAAATCTCTAATTTTTTTGTCTTCTATCAATAAATTGGCATAATCCTTTTTAGATGAAAACCATCTTGAAGACCAGTTTTTTGATATTCCAACTCTGTATCCAATCGGATTTATTTTCTGACCCATTATTTTGTCTCCCTTTCATCTAAACTAACATAAATATGGCTGTATCTTTTTAAAATAGGGTCAACTTTTCCTTTTGCACCCGGGCTCATCCTTTTTAAAGAAGGTCCCCCGCTAACCCATATTCTGTTTATAAATAATTTGTCTTTGTTCATTTTATTATTGTTTACGGCGTTTGCCTCGGCAGATTTTATCACTTTTAAAACAATTTTTGCGGATTTACTTCTGTCAAAAGATAAAATCTTTTTTGCCTCAAAAACGCTCTTACCTCTAACTAAATCAAGAACAATAGCCACCTTTTTAGGCGATACTCGGGCCCCCATTTGTTTTGCTGTAATCTTCACATCGTACATATTATTCAGCCGTTCCTTTCTTTGACGAGTGTGCTCTAAAGGTTCTTGTAGGAGCAAACTCACCAAGTTTGTGCCCAACCATTGATTCAGTAACAAAAAAAGAGATATGTTTCTTACCGTTGTGAACTTCAAAAGTTAAACCAACCATTTTAGGTACAATGGTTGAATTTCTTGCCCAAGTCTTTATAGGAGCCTTGTCACCTGATAAAGCTTTTTCAACTTTTTTCATTAATTTTTCGTCTGTATAAATTCCTTTTTTTAATGATCTAGACATATTTATTTCTTTTTGCCCTTTCTTCTACTAACTATAGTGTAATCAGTTCTAACTCTTTTTCTTGTTTTAACTCCCTTTGTCTTCCATCCCCAAGGCGACAGTGGTGCTACCATACCGATACCTGTAGTACTATACTTTCCTGCATGAGGATGGTCTCTATGGGGATCACCCATAGCAACTCCTCTAACATGAGGCCTTCTCCCCAAATGTCTCATTCTTCCGGCTTTACCTAAGTCAATATTTCTCTTATCTATATTACCAATAACACCTATTGTAGCAGTACAAACATCAGGAATTCTCTTAACCTCACCGCTGGGAAGTTTTACATTAACATAATTGCCTTCTTTTGCAATAATTTGAGCCTGGTTTCCGGCGGATCTACATAAAACAGCACCGGCACCGGGATTTATTTCAATATTGTGAATTGAAGTACCTAAGGGTATTTTAGACATAGGAACATTATTTCCCAATGAAATCTCGGCGTTTTCTCCGGATATTACCGTAGTACCGACTTCTAAACCTTCCGGAGCTATAATATATCTCTTTTCACCGTCAACATAAGCCAATAAAGCAATATTAGGCCCTCTGTTAGGATCATCCTGGATACTTACAACTTTTGCGGGAATATTGTGTTTATTTCTTTTAAAATCAATCAATCTGTAAAGCTTTTTAGCCCCTCTTTGTTTGTGTCTGCTTGTTACCTTACCCTTGGATCTACCTGCTGTAGCTGATTTGCCTTTAGTTAGGGACTTTTCCGGTCTTACCTTATCTACACCTTTCACCAAGGTTTTTCTTGTCCTTAATCCTTCACTTGTTGGTTTATATGACTTTATCATTTAGTTTATTTATCCTTAGGAAATAAATCTATACTTTGTCCTTCTTTTAATTTAACAACAGCCTTTTTCCATCTAGAAGGTGTTGTAAACAACCTGGTTCTTCCAATTCTTGATGATTTTCCCGGCATTATAGCAGTTTTAACTTCTGTCACGTCGACTCCGTACAAATCCTTAATCTCATTTCTTATAGCACCCTTAGTTGCTTTTACGGAAACTTCAAAAACATATCTTCCATAAGAAGAGTGATCATATGATTTTTCCGTAATTATTGGTTTTATTATTGATTTACTTAATCTCATTTAGAAAACCTCTCTTGAAAATCTAAAACTGCATTTTTCAAAAATACGATATTTTTATTTTTTATTACATCGTAAGCTCCTAAACTTTTAACATTTACCAAGTTTACTTCCGGAATATTTCTTGCACTCTTTATAAGATTTTCATTTTCCCCTGTCCAGACTAAAGACAAACTTCCGGAAACCTTTATCTTCTTTAAAGATTGAGAAAAATCTTTGGTACTTGGTTTTTTAATATTTATTCCATCTATAATAATTATTCTTCCTTCCTTCATTCTTGTAGAAAGAGCTGAACTCAAAGCAACTTTTTTTAATTTTTTGCTTAGCTGGAGTTTATATGATTTTGGTTTAGGACCGTGTGCTACACCACCTCCAACCCAAATAGGACTTCTAATAGAACCTTGTCTGGATCTTCCGGAACCTTTTTGAGCTCTGGGTTTGGCACCGCCTCCTGAAACCTCCGACCTTGTTTTAGTGGAAGAGGTTCCCTGTCTTTGATTATTCTGATATACCCTGATATATTGAGCTAAAACCGTTGGATTATAATCAGATCCAAATATCTCATCTCTAAGATCTATTTGTTCTAACTTTTCACCTTTTAAATTAATAACGTCTACTTTCATATTAAAAATTATTTGTTAATTTCTACAAATTTAATTTCAATTTTAGAATTTCTGGGACCCGGAACCGGACCCGAAACCATTACCTGCTTTAACTCAGGCATTACTTTTACCAATTTCAAACCTTTGATAGTAACTCTTTGATTTCCTGCTCTTCCGGCCATTTTTTTACCTTTTAAAACTCTTCCGGGGGTTTGTGACCCAATAGAACCAGGAGTTCTGGCTTTTATACCCTGACCTCTTGTAGCAGGACCGCCGTGAAAACCCCATTTCTTCATAACTCCGGTAAATCCCTTTCCTTTTGATTTACCGACAACGATAACATCTTTGTTTTCTAAATCCGCAGTGACGTCAGAATCACAGGAAATGATGGTTACAGGAGTAACCATACCGTTATCTCCGAAGAGTTGAGTCATATTCAATTTTTTACCAATTATTTTTTCCATTTTTTACCAAAATTCAAAAAAAATTTAGCGCCCGAAGGGCGCTATCCACAGTTACCCTTTTTAAAAAAACTATTCTTTATGTTCTTTTATTTATCATTAATTTTAAACTAACTGACCAATATATCAAAAACAAGATAGGATACTACATCTTAATCGAAATGCCAACCCCTGCAGGCAAACTTAGCTTTGACAAAGTCTCAACAGTGGAAGGAGTCGGGTTAAGAACATCAATAACTCTTTTGTGAGTTCTAAGCTCAAATTGCTCTCTGGATCTTTTGTCAATGTGAGGGCCTCTGATTACTGTGAATCTTTCTATCTTTGTTGGCAAGGGCACCGGACCTACAATCTGCGCACCGGTTCTAATTGCTGTATCAACAATCTTCGAACAGCTTAAATCAATTATTCTACTATCGTACGATTTAAGTTTTATTCTTATTTTTTGGTCTTTTTGTGTTTTACCTTTTGCCATCTTAGATAAAGGGGCCCTGCCTATGGCAGGGCCCTCCAAAAGAAATTACCTTTATGCGATAACTTTACTTACAACTCCGTGGCCTACTGTGCTCCCACCTTCTCTGATAGCGAATCTCATTCCTTCTTCCAAAGCCACCGGTGTAATTAACTTAATAGACATTTTAACGTTATCTCCTGGAAGAACCATCTCAACTCCTTCAGGAAGTTTTGTTTCTCCTGTAACGTCTGTGGTTCTAACATAGAACTGTGGTCTATAACCTGAGAAGAAGGGTTTGTGTCTCCCGCCCTCTTCTTTTGAGAGTACGTAAATTTCAGCTTCAAATTCTGTATGAGGTTTAACAGATCCGGGCTGTGAAAGAACTTGACCTCTTTCAACATCGGTTCTTTCAATACCTCTAACCAATATTCCAACGTTATCTCCGGCCTGGGCATCCTTCATTGATTTCTTAAACATTTCGATTCCGGTTACTGTTGTCTTTTTAGTCTCTCTTATACCGACTATTTCGATTTCATCGTTAAGCTGAACTTTTCCTCTTTCAATTCTACCGGTAACAACAGTTCCTCTTCCTGAGATTGTGAAAACGTCCTCAATAGGCATTAAGAATGGTTTATCTAATTCTCTTGCAGGAGTAGGAATAAACTCATCAACAGCTGCCATTAACTCCTCGATATTTTTTGCAGCTTCTGCATCACCTTCTAGAGCCTTTAATGCGGAGCCTTTTATAATAGGAGTTGTATCTCCGGGGAATCCGTATTTGTTTAATAATTCTCTAATTTCAAGTTCAACTAGATCCAAAATTTCCTTATCTTGGACCATATCACACTTGTTCATAAAAACTACCATTGCAGGAACATTAACCTGTCTGGCCAGCAAAATATGCTCTCTTGTTTGAGGCATAGGACCATCCGGAGCCGAAACAACAAGAATTGCACCGTCCATTTGTGCAGCTCCAGTAATCATGTTCTTAATGTAGTCTTTGTGACCGGGAGCATCTATGTGTGCATAGTGTCTTTTTTCAGTCTCATACTCTACATGAGTGATATTAATTGTTATACCTCTTTCGTTTTCTTCAGGGGCACTGTCAATTGTGTTAAATTCCCTGTAAGAAGCCATACCTTTATCGGCAAGTACTTTTGTAATAGCCGATGTTAAGGTAGTCTTACCATGGTCAACGTGACCTATGGTACCGATATTTAAATGTTCTTTATTTCTTACGAAATCAGTCATTTTAAATTTCCTTTCGATAAATAAATTACTTTTATTTTCAGATCACGTTATTCTGTACGCTTGCGAATGTTCTTCTTACTTTCAAAGAACGCTCGCTTTCGTCCGGAACAACGTCACCTAAAGCTCAAAACAATTACATAAGCAAGTGATAGTTAATCAAATTAAATTAAAAAAATCAATACTTTTAGCGCTGTTACAAAAAATCAGTGCCTAATACTATCCTTTGCCAAGGTCTGTGCTATGTTAGCAGGAACCTCTTCGTAGTGGCTCGGCTCCATAACAAAGGATGCTCTTCCTTGAGTCATACCTCTTAATTCTGTTGCATAACCGAACATTTCAGCTAAAGGTACTTTTCCTAAAATTATTCTTGCATTACCTTTTTGTTCAGTGCTTTCAATCTTACCTCTCTTGGAAGATAGGTTTCCAATGACATCCCCCATAAATTCTTCGGGTGTGATAACTTCAACTTTCATAATAGGCTCCAATAAAAACGTGTCCGCAGCTGTTTGAGCAGCTCTCATAGCTTCTATTGCGGCCATCTTAAATGCCATTTCTGAGGAGTCAACTTCGTGGAAAGATCCATCAAAAAGAGTAACTTGAAAATCAACTAGCGGATAACCTGCGATAGCACCACTCTCTGCGGCTTCTTTAACACCTTTTTCAACTGCAGGAACGTATTCTTTAGGAATTGCGCCCCCAACAATCTTGTCTACAAACTTAAGACCCTCGCCTCTTTCCAAAGGTTCGACCTTAAGATATACATGGCCATATTGACCCCTACCACCTGACTGTCTAATATATTTACCCTCTTGCTCGACAGCTTTTCTAATAGTTTCTCTATATGCAACTTGGGGTTTTCCGGTATTAATTTCGAGATTAAACTCTTTTCTCATTCTGTCAACAATTATATCTAAGTGAAGTTCTCCCATTCCGTATAACAAAGTTTGTCCGGTTTCAATATTAGATTTAATTTGCAAAGTAGGATCTTCTTCAAGGAATTTTTTAATTATTTGTGACATTTTATCTCTATCAGCTTTAGTCTTAGGTTCAATAACAATTCCAATAACAGGTTCCGCAAAACTAATCTTATCTAATAAAATCTTATCGTCTTCTGAGCAGAGAGTGTCGCCTGTTGTAGCTTCGAGACCGACTCCAGCGGCAATTTCACCTGCTAAAACTTCTTTAATCTCTTCTCTGTGGTTTGCATGCATTAATAAAATTCTTCCGAGTCTTTCTTTTTTTCCTGTTGTTGAATTGTAAACATAGGAACCGGCGGTTATTTTTCCTGAATATACTCTAATATAGGTTAATCTACCAACATAAGGGTCTGTTTGAATCTTAAAAGCCAATGCCGCTAAAGGCCCTTCAATATCAGAATTAAGTGAAACCTCTTCACCGGTATCTGAATTTACCCCTTTTATATCAGGAGTATCTTTAGGTGAAGGAAGATACTCAATAACACCGTCTAAAACTTTTTGGACTCCCTTGTTTGATAGAGAAGCTCCGCAAAATATCGGATATAATTCAGCTTTAACTGTCATCTTCCTTATACCCTGTTTAATTTCTTCAATAGTAAGCTCTTCGCCATTTAAATATTTTTCAATTAAAGAATCATCTGTCTCGGCGATTCTTTCAACGAGAATTGATCTATATTTTTTAGCGTCTTCTAAATAATCCTGAGGTACTTCAAATTCTTCAACTTTCTCTCCTCCGGAATCTTCAAACTTATAAGCTTTCATCTCTATTAAATCTATAACAGCATTAAAATCGCCTTCAATTCCGATTGGAATTTGAACTGCAACTCCTTTTTTTGTAAGTTTCTCTGCAACAGAATCTACGGACATAAAAAAGTCCCCGCCGACTTTATCCAATTTGTTTACAAAAAATAGCAAGGGAACATCGTATTTTTGAGCTTGTCTAAAAACCGTTTCTGATTGGGGCTCAACTCCCTGAGAACCGTCTAAAACTATGACTCCCCCATCCAGAACTCTAAGGGATCTTTCAACTTCTGCAGTAAAATCAACGTGTCC
>CAYRRO010000004.1:0-8581 GCA_964426685.1 uncultured Candidatus Saccharibacteria bacterium | reverse complement strand
GCTCTGTTTGCATCCGCCATTCTATGAACGTCATCCCTCTTTTTAATAGCATCACCAATGTTTTGATAGGAATCGTTCAAAACTTCATATAATTTATCTACCATTGGTTTTCCTTTTTTAGATTTTGCAGCATCGACTATCCATCTTATTGCCAAAGCCTCTGCCCTATCGTGTTTTAAAGGCATAGGAACTTGATAAGTTGCCCCGCCGACTCTTTTTGATCTAACTTCCTGTTGGGGCATAACATTTTTAACTGCCTGCTCAAACATTCTTAAACCTTCTTTTTCATCTTGGTTCATTTTTTGAATAGATCCATAAACAATACTCTTTGCCAAACTTTTTTTACCTCTTTCCATAACAGCATTTATTGTCCTTGCAACAACTTTAGATTTATAAATTGAATCGGGCGTTAATGCCCTTTTTTTGGCTCTTTTACCTCTCATGCTTTTTTCTCCTTAACTTTTCTTGTTCCATAAATTGATCTTGATGTTTTTCTTTTTTCAACTCCTGCAAGGTCCGCAGTTCCTCTTACAATTTCATATTTTACACCGGGAAGATCTTGAACTTTTCCACCCTTCACAACTACAACGGAGTGTTCTTGAAGGTTATGGCCTTCTCCGGGGATGTACGCTGTTACTTCTCTTTTATTTGATAGTCTTACTCTTGCAACTTTTCTTAAGGCAGAGTTAGGTTTCTTAGGTGTCTGTGTCCTAACCAACAAAACAACTCCTCTTTTTAAAGGACTTTTTCTCTTCGAAATTGTTTTTCTTTTTGTGTTAAAAACCTCTTTCAAAGCCGGCGTACTTGCCTTCTTTACTTTTTTCTTTCTTCCTTTTCTTAATAATTGGTTAATAGTTGGCATTTTAATCTATCCTTGCTCTTTCTCCCGTAGGGATTAACCTTCCAATGATTACATTTTCTTTCAAGCCCATCAAGTAGTCAACCTTACCAGAGCAAGAAGCCTCGGTCAATACAGTACTTGTGTGTATAAAGGAAGCTGCTGACATCCAGCTGTCGGTGTGTAACGCAGCTTTTGTAATACCTAACATTACTAATTTACCGGTAGCAGGAGCTCCTCCGCTGGCAACAACTCTTTCCGTCTCGTCGTCAAATCTCGCCCTTGTGGTAAGCTCACCGACCATAAATTCCGTATCACCTGCATCCTCAATTTTTACATGATTAAACATTTGCTTAACTATAACTTCTAAATGCTTGTCGTTAATGGTAACTCCCTGAGAAGCGTAAACTCCCTGAACCTCTTCAATAACGTATCTTTTAGTTTCATCAACTCCAACGGTTCTGTAAAGGTCGCTTAAATTTAAGTTTCCACTCGTTAGTTTTTGGCCTCTTCCAACTGTATCTCCATCTTTTATTAAAATCTCTTCAATAGGATCAATATTGTATTCAACAACCTGATCTCCCGGATCCGAAGGTATTACAACTATTTTTCTTTCATCACCATTTTTTTCAATTCTCGCAGTACCGGAAATTTCACTCATTACTGATAAAAATTTTGGCGCCCTTGCTTCAACCAACTCTTCAACTCTTGGCAAACCTTGTGTAATATCCTTACCAACAATACCTCCTGAGTGAAATGTCTTCATAGTAAGTTGGGTTCCGGGCTCGCCGATCGATTGGGCTGCGGCAACTCCAACCGCAGTTCCTACTCTAACCATTTTTCCTGTCATAAGGTCCGAACCATAGCATTTAGCACAAATCCCTCTTCTGGTCTCACAGTGCATAGGTGATCTAATTACTATTTTTTCAACACCTGCTTTTTCAATTTCCGCGACATCTTTATCTGTTAAGAAAGTACCCGCTTTAACTATTACTTTATTTCCTGATTTAACATCCTTGGCTAAAACTCTTCCTACAACTCTATCACTAAATGTTTGAAGAAGTGTTCCTTTTCCAACAGTCATTTCTCTTCCTTCGGTTGTACCACAATCCTCTTCTCTGACTATTACGTCCTGACTAACATCCACCAACCTTCTTGTTAAATATCCGGCATCAGCAGTCTTCAAACCTTTATCCACCAATCCTTTTCTCGCACCCCTTGAACCAACGAAATACTCCAAAGCTGACAAGCCCAGTTTGAAGTTTCCAAATATTGGAATTTCAACAATCTTACCGGTAGGATCGTTAATTAATCCCTTCATACCGGCTAACTGTTTAACTTGGTCTCTCGATGCCTTGGTAGATCCCGATTTAACTAAAATCTTAACAGGATTATCTTCTTTTAAATTATCCCAAACAACATTATCGAGGTCTGCAATTATTTTGGTCCAAATATCTTCTTTTTGTTTTCTTACTTCGGATTTTGTTATAAGACCTCTTGCAAAATACCCATCCACACCCATAACTAATTTCTTTCCCTCATCAATCATTTTTACTCTGTCTGCCGGGATATCGATATCAGACAAGGAAACTGACTGGCCACAAATAGTACCGTATTTCAATCCGATATTTTTAATATCATCTATTAATTTAACTGCAATTTCATTCGGTTCTTCCTTCAAAACTTTTGTCAGAAGAATAGTAACTCTCTTTCTATCCATAGGCTCGTTAATGAAATCATAGCCTTCGGGTAATACTTTATTAAAAATAATTCTACCTATGGTTGTTTCCTTAATCTCATTACCTACTCTAACTTTTGCCAACTGTCTTAAGTCAATTTCATTTTTTACTTCCATGGCATACATAAGCTCTGTTTCACCTGAATAAACTCTATTTAAAACGGGCAATTTTTCATCAATTGAAGTTATGTAATAAACTCCAAATAACATAATATTAGAAGGAATTGATATAGGAGACCCACTCGAAGGATTTAAAAGATTGTTTGTTGAAATTAAGACATTCTTAGCTTCATCAATAGCCTTGTCGGTTAATGGGACGTGTACAGCCATCTGATCTCCGTCAAAGTCTGCGTTGAAACCTTTACAAACACAAAGATGAAGTTTTATTGCGTTACCTTCAACCAATTTCGGATAAAATGCCTGAATACCTAATCTCCAAAGTGTAGGAGCTCTGTTTAAAAATACCGGGTGTCCATCAACAACTTCTTCCAAGATGTCCCAAACTTCGGGAACTCTGGTATCTAAATAAAATTTGGCGCTTTTTACATTGGGAGCGTAACCTCTGGCTAAAATTTCTCTTAAAACCATAGGTTTAAACAGTTCTAAAGCCATTTCTTTTGGAATTCCACATTCATCGAGTTTAAGATCAGGGCCGTTTATGATAACTCCTCTTCCGGAGTAATCGACTCTTTTTCCAAGCAAATTCAACCTGAAAATTCCCTGTTTACCTTTAATCATGTCAGCAAGGGATCTTAATTCTTTTCCACGTGTGTTGGTTCTGGCCTTTTTCTTCCTCTTTGAAGAATCAAAAAGTGCGTCGACTGATTCCTGTAACATTCTTTTTTCATTTCTAACAATAATTTCAGGAGCACCGAGATCTAAAAGTCTCTTCAACCTATTATTTCTATTTATAAGTCTTCTATATAAATCGTTAAGGTCTGATGTAGCGAATCTTCCCCCATCGAGTTGTACCATAGGTCTTAAATCCGGCGGTATGACAGGAATTACCTCCATAATCATTCTTCCGGGAGCAACGCCCGATCTTCTAAATCTTTCTACTACAACCAATCTCTTAGCAATTTTTTGAGCTCTCTGACCTTTTGCTTTTGTAAGCTGTTCCCTCAATTGCTCTGATAAAACATTTAAATCAAGTCTATCTAAGATTACTTTTAGAGCATCGGCTCCGATTTCAAGTTTGCAAAATTTATCTAAATAGGAAATGAGTGTTATATATTCGTTTTCGGAAATTACAGAGTTTATGCCAACACTTTCAATCTTTTTCTGAATTAGTTTAAACTTCTTTTCTTGTTCTTCTACTTTTTTCTCATAAGCTGAGGTTATTTTTTGAATTTGCTGTCTGATTTTTAATTCTTCTTCCTTAGCTTTCATCTCATCATTCATCTTTTTCAAATCATCGATATCTTTTTTTAGTGCTTTAACTTGATCCTCCATCTCTTTCTGAAGAGATGCTTTGGTCATTTCCAGATCTTTCCCGATTTGAGAAACTGCCTTTGTTTTATTTTTCTCGTCAATTTCCGTTACGATAAAAGAAGCAAAATATACTACGGATTCAACATTTCTCGGAGTTAAATCTAATAAAAGCGCCATATTAGAAGGAATGCCTTTAAAAAACCAAACGTGAGCTACCGGAGATGCGAGTTTAATATGACCCATTCTTTCTCTTCTAACTCTGTTGTGAGTAACCTCAACTCCGCATTTATCACAAATTACACCTTTATACCTTATTCCTTTGTATTTTCCGCAATAACACTCATAATTTTTTGAAGGTCCGAATATTCTTTCATCAAAAAGACCATCTCTTTCGGACTTAAAGGTTCTATAGTTAATAGTCTCAGGCTTGGTAACCTCCCCGTAAGACCATTCTAAAATATTTTCAGTTGATGCAAGATAAATTCTAAGTGCATCAAAATCTTTTAATTTATTAATATCTCTCATATTTTTATCCTTTTATAAATCTTCAGGCTCCTCATTAACCTCTTCTAAACCTTCACTTTCAATACTTTCTTTATCTACAACACTTTGCTCATCAATAATTTCCGAAGCTGTCTTGTCATCTATTTTTTCCTCTTCAGGTACGACAACAGGTGCTTCGTTTTCTTCTTCCGGAGTACCTTCTGCTGAATAAGCTTCTAAACCCAATCCCAAACCATTTAATTTTCTAACTAAAAGTTTAAAAGTCTCGGGTACAGTTGATCCGGGAATTTCGTTTCCTTGTATTAATGCACTAAATGCCTGAACTCTTCCCATCATATCATCGGATTTGATCGTCAACATTTCTTGTAAAGTGTGTGCAGCTCCGTATGCTTCTAACGCCCAGACTTCCATCTCCCCGAATCTCTGACCCCCGAACTGGGCTTTTCCACCTAAAGGTTGCTGATTAATCAATGAATAAGGACCAGTTGATCTGGCGTGCATTTTTTCTTCCGACATGTGAACAAGTTTAAGAATATAAGCGTCTCCAACAACAATATCGTTGTGATAATACTCACCTGTCCTACCATCGATAAGTCTCATTTTTCCACTTGCGGGATAACCTGCTTTTTTAAATTCTTCAATTAATCTTTCTTCAGGGATTCTCTGTAAAGAGGGAATTTCATAGTATTTTCCAAGTTTCTTACCGACAGCCCCCAAAGAAGTTTCTAAAATCTGACCTACATTCATTCTTTTTAAAACAGCCTCCGATGAAAATATAATGTCCACCGAAGAACCATCCGAAAGTAAAGGCATATCTATTGCAGGTACAATGGCGGAGATAACTCCTTTGTTACCGTGTCTTCCTGCAAGTTTATCACCTATTTCAATCTTTTTTTGTTGAGCTACATAAATAGTAATTTTTTTAATTGTTCCTGCTGGCAAAGATTCATTATCTTCCTTGGTTACGGTTTTTACACCTATTACAACTCCGTGCTCCCCATGGGGCATTCTTAAAGAAGTATCTCTAACATCCTTAGCTTTCTCACCGAAAATTGCTCTTAGCAGTCTTTCCTCCGATGTTAAATCGACCTCACCTTTAGGAGCTACTTTACCGACTAAGACATCACCGGACTTTACTTTAGAACCAATTGTAACAATACCCTCCTCATCCAAGTTCCTTAAAGTATCTTCTGAAACGTTAGGAATATCTCTAGTAATTTCTTCAGGACCAAGTTTTGTCTCTTGAACTGAAACTACATAATCTTGAATATGAATTGATGTCAAAACATCTTCTTTAACAATACGATCCGAAATGATAATTCCATCTTCGTACTCCAAACCCTCGTAAATCATATACGCAACCTTCATATTGGTTCCGATGGCGATTTCACCTTCATCTACGGCGGGACCTTCAACAAGGATGTCTCCTTTTTTAATCTTTTGACCTGTTAAAACTTTAACAACTTGGTTATAGCTTGTTCCACTATTTGTCTGTATAAATTTCTTTGTCTTGTATTCAGTTTTCCTATTTTTATCGGAGTATCTGACTATCACTTTTTCAGCATCTGCGTAATCAACAACACCATTATCTTCAGCAATAATCAAGGCATCGGTATTTCTTGCAACTTCTGCTTCGATTCCCGTACCAATTATCGGTCTTTGAGGTTTTACCAAAGGTACTGCCTGAGACATTTGTTGTGTAGCCATAGTTATACGTGTAACCTCGTCGTTCTGGACAAAAGGAACCAACCCCGCCACTACACCTAAAACCTGTGCCGGAACAACCTCAATGTATTCGGCCATAGTTTTTTCACCTAAGAAAAATTCTCCGCCTTTTCTTATTGGAACTTGTGCATCTAAAATGTAACCTTTTTCATCTATCTCAACTGACTGGTCTGTAATATTTGTATGCTCATCGTCGTAGGCAGCCAAATAAACTATCTCGTCAGTGATTTTTACGTTACCCTTTGAATCTTTTTCAAGTTTTATATAAGGTGTTTCTAAAAATCCGTATTGGTTGACCCTTGCGTACATAGACATGTAGTTAATCAAACCAACATTAGGTCCTTCAGGAGTTCTGGCGGGACAAATTCTTCCGAAATATGAGTTGTGAACATCTCTAACTGAAAAACTTGCTCTTTCTTTCGACAAACCGCCGGGCCCTAAAACAGAAAGTCTTCTTAAGTGATCCAATGCAGTTAAAGGATTTTGTTGGTCATGGAGTTGAGATAACTGCCCGGTAGCAAAAAATGAGTGCACAGCGGCAGCAATTGCTCTTGGAGCTATTAATGTAGAAGGTTCAGGTAACCTGTCCCTCGGGGCGAGACTCATTCTCTCTTTAATATTTTTTTCCATTCTCAAAAAGCCCACTCTCATTTGCCATTGTAAAAGCTCTCCCATACTCTTTACTCTTCTATTACCCAAGAAATCTACGTCACTTGGATCTCCTATACCATTATTAAGCTCAATTATTCTGGATAATATTTTTATAAGGTCTTCAAGCTGAAGAAGTTTATGTTTAGGATCATTAGGAAAGTTTAAACCCAAGGTTTGATTTATTTTAAACCTACCTATGGACCCCAAACTGTACCTTCGTTTATTAAAGAACATGGCGTGAACCAATGCTTTAGCATTATCAATAACTAAAGGTTCCCCAGGTCTCATTTTTTTATAAATTTCCAGACACGCATCATCAAAACCTTCCGCAGGATCTTTTGCCAAAGTAGCTTCGGTATAATTGATTTCGGGATTAGTTTCAACACCTATAAATGCCTGTCTTATATCGTCATCTGATTCCAAACCAAACACTTTTAGTAAAGTTGTAGCTGTAATTTTTCTCTTTTTATCTATTCTTAAAGTAATAACACCTGTTCTGGAAGTTTCAAATTCCAGCCAAACACCGCTTTTTGGAAGTACTTTAGCAGCGGCAAGGAATTGTCCCGTAACGGGAGAGTTCTCCCCACCGAACAAAACCCCCTCAGATCTTATCAACTGGCTAATAATAATTCTTTCAACTCCATTAATAATAAAAGTCCCCTGTTCTGTCATCAGGGGAATATCTCCCATATAAATCTCATTTGTTTTTTTCTTTTTGGAAATAGGATCCTCTATAGATGCTTGGACATACCAAGAGGCGTCATAAGTTCTTCCGGTTCTCTTAGCCTCGTCGATTGATATATTTTCTTTGTCAACTCTTGGATCGGATAGGGTTAAAACCCAACCCCTTCCGGAGTTATCTTCTATAGTACCAAGTTCATCCAAAACCTCTTTTAATCCAACCCTCTTTAGCCAATCAAATGACTCAAGTTGTACTCCCACTAAATTTGGTAAAGGAAGAGCTATTTTTCTTTTTAAAAAAGTTTCTCGCATTAATTTTAATTATAGGCCTTTTCAAATAAAGAACTAACTAGTGAAATATAAATTTTTTGAAAGTACCAAACTGAAATAAAGATAAAAAGAAACCCATCCCTGCTGGGTATCTCTGTACCTATTATTTTTTGCGGACGTGTTTGGGACAGTGCGAAAGTTACCATAATAACAAAAATGTGTCAATACCTATTTCAAAAACCCAATTTTTGACATTGGCCAGAACCTAAATACAACCCTACCTACTAACCTGTTTTTATCTATAACTCCGATGTTTCTCGAATCGAGGGATTGATATCTGTTATCACCTAAAAGAACATATTGATTATCGGATAATTTTATAGATCTTCCTTCTTTTATTGCAGACCCGGCTTCAGTGCAAACCTCATCCTCTAAATAATCTTCGGACAAAATATAGTGCTTCCCATCTCGAGAAATTACTACATTACAATTTATTATTTTAAAAACATCGCCGGGAATTCCTACTACTCTTTTTATATAATGTTTAGAATCATCGCTAGGGGGATAAAAGACAACCACATCACCTCTTTTTAATTCTGAAAATTTGCTTGCTATTCTATCAACTAAAATCCTCTCACCTGAATGAAAATTTGGTTCCATACTAGGTCCCCACACAACTTCAACAGATGCTATAAAATGATAAATCATCAAAATTACGACTGCCGACAATAAAATTGTTTCAA
>CAYRRO010000003.1:5682-26037 GCA_964426685.1 uncultured Candidatus Saccharibacteria bacterium | reverse complement strand
AATACCTAAAGATTCGTATGTTGTTATGGGTGACAATAGAGAGGAAAGCAACGATTCCAGAGAGTGGGGGTATGTCAAAAAGGAAAATATTGTTGGAAGAGTCGTTTTAGTTTACTACCCTCTTCAAAACTTCAGGTTTGTAAAATAAATAAAATAAAAAAGGGTAGATTTATTTTTTGGTTTCTTTTTTCTCCAAGACACTCACCTTTTTCTTACTCTTTGTTTTCCAGGAAAAATCCACAACACCATCAGTTTTGGAATATATAGTAAAATCCTTACCCATACTAACATTGTCTCCCGGGATTATTTCTCTACCTCTTTGTCTTAATATAATTTGCCCGGTCTTAACAGCGGATCCTCCGTAAACTTTAACACCAAGTCTTTTACCACTAACATTTCCACCCTGGACTGCTTTTGAACCACCTGCTTTTGTATGTGCCATTTTACTTTGTTCCTTTCAATTTTTTATCCGCGGGTTTTTTTGCTGGTTTTTTAGCTGAAGTAGTTTTTTTCGGTTTCTCGCTTGTGGTGTTTTTTTTGTTTTCGACCTTTTTTGTAGGTGTTCTCTGTTCTTTAACTTCGGGTTTTTCAGTCACCTTTTCTGTTTTTGTTTCTTTTTCTTCTTTAGCAGACTTACCGTCACCAATTTTTTCAATTTTTACAACACTCATGGGTTGTCTATGACCTCTGACTCTTTCATAACGTGATTTCTTTTTAAATCTCGCAACTCTAACTTTTTTTCCGAGCTTCTCTTCAACTACCTCTGCTTTAACAGAAATATCTTTTATTTCAGGCTCACCTATAACTGTTTTTTGACCATCGGAATAGAACAAAATCTCTATTTTTAGAGGTTTTTCCTGTCTTTCCAATTCAATAACATCGCCTTCTTGGACGAGAAATTGTTTAGAACCTAATTTTATTACTGCATATTTTTCCATAGTAAACATAAGGATATTACACTAATATTGGAGTTTGAGCAATACCGTAACTAAAGCTCGGAACTCGTTCCAACAGTAATTAGAAGATCGTAATCACTATCTTCAGGAATGTTATCCTTAACCTCAATCTCCGGAAATTCCTCCTTCATATCCTCTTTAACCATATTTTCAAACTCATCCTGAACGGCTGATTTAAACTGTAACACAGTGGGTTGTACCTTAGAATCTGCTGTGTCTATTGTTAAAACAGTGTAGCCCAATCCCTCGAGAAATTCTTTTGTTCTGGCTGCTAAACCCCCCACCCCAGCTCCATTTTCAATCCTAATCTTTAAATTACCCTTTTTAACCTCAACATTAGGATCTTTTTCAGTATTTTCACTTTCAGCACTTTCTTGGGGTTGCTCTTCCTGTACAGGCTGTTCCTGAGAAGTGGTTTCGCTTAAAACCTGAGTCTCCTGAGGTGTGGAATCCTGAGCTAGTTGGCCTTCTCCTGCGTTTTTATTGCCCAGAGAGGTTATTCCAAAATAGGCACCTACCAAAAGTAACAATGCCCCAACCACAGAACCGGTCACCAAAAGTGCAGAGCTCTTTCTTTCAACAACGGGTAAAGGAAGCATATTTAATACATTTATCTGACTGTCCAATATTGTAGAATCTGAATCAAGTAAGAAATTTACAACATTATTAATCTCAAAACCTTCGGGAAGATTGAGATTTCCGTTAAACTTCGGGGCTTCAATCTTTTTTATCTCGTAACCGGGCATTGTGAAAGATTCACAATTAAATGTATAGATGTATTTAATGGGACTTGACCTTTTATAAAATGACAATTCCTTAATCAAAGCAGTCAATTCCTCTGGAGTTTTCTCTTTTTTATAAGTACCGGCAAAAAACACACCGTTTAACTCCGACAGAGCTATAACCTGATCATCATCAACTTTGGAGACAAATATGGAAGGATCATTCACGTTTTCATACTTAGGGAATGCTAAAACCCAAGGAATAATACTTTTTAATCCTATGTTTGACTCATTTGAGGTTTCCAGATAGTTGTCCACAACTTCTTTTCTAATTCCAACGAACTGATAAACAAATGGAGCCATTTTTTTATACGAAAAATATAAATTATCTAAATTTATATCAGGATCCTTTGCCTTTATCTCGGATACTATCTGCTCCCCAATTTCCTGCCCGTTTTTTGAAACAGTCACGTATCTTAAAAATATATCTTGAGGTTCCATAACAAAATTTAGGCCAAGTTTGTTTTTTGATAGAACGGAAACCTGGGAAACGGCCCGGTCAAGAATATTTGAAAAACCTTTTGGGTCAATTATTCTTGTATCATCAACTAATTCCTTAGGAACATCCACAATTGCTGTTTTTAATTGAGCTTCTTTATCAATCGTTGAGATTTTTAATGTATTTTTATTAATAGATACGACTAAATCCTGCATATATTAAATATAACATAATTACAGTTTTTCTACCTTGATTTCTTCACCGGGAATTATTTCTTTCGCCAACAATTTCTTTTTAATCTCGTCCCCAAAAAAGGAAATAACTTCGTTCATATCCGGGCTATCTTTGTATGTTAAAACAATTTCATCAGAAATTTGTAGCCCCATTTCTTTTCTAATATCCTGAACGCTTCTTATAAACTCTCTTGCTTTTCCCTCCCTTAATAAATCTTCCGTTATTTCAATATTAAGTCTAATTGATTTTGTTAAATCGGGTTCCCAATTTAATTTCTCATCAAGAGAATCAACTACTTCAATATTTTTTATATTTGTTTCTTCCAAAATTAATTTTTTATATTCTTCAGGGATATCGTTTTCTTTTAAAACAGCAGAGGAACTTAGCACCTGTCTCACCGGGACAGCTTTTTCAACCCTTATAGACAATATCTGAGATACGATATCTCTGGTTTTTTTCATATTTAACAGAATCTCCTGAGATTCGTCTGATATTTCATTATTAAAAACAGGATAATCACAAAGATGAACGGATTTTTCATTTGAGTTTTCTTCCTGAAGTGATTTGTAGATATTTTCTGATATAAAAGGAATCAATGGGGCAGAAGCTTTTGAAAATTCCACAAGAACGGTATAAAGAGTAGAAAGGGCTTCATTATCTCCGGAAGATATTCTGTCTCTAGATCTGCGTACATACCATCTTGATAAATCATCAATAAAACCTTCCAACGATTTTACAGCGGGAGGAACATCGTAGGATGTTAAAAATTTATCTATATCAGATATTGTTTGATTCAGTCTGATTAAAATCCATTTATCAAGAACGTTATCAGATATTATTTTATTTTCGGAACTCCAGCTGTTATTGTGAGCGTACATTAAAAAGTAAACTGCCGAATTCCAAAGAGGGTTTAGAATATTTCTTGATTTATTTTTCAATTCAACTTCATCAAAATTAGTGTTTTCACCCGACATAAGTGGTGACCCCATAAGGTAAAGTCTAAGAGCGTCCCCACCGTATTTATTAATTATCTCTTTGGAATCAGGATAGTTTTTATAGGTTTTACTCATCTTCCTACCGTCTGTACCCGCCATAACCCCGGTAACAATGACGTTATTAAAACATCTGGAATTGAAAATTAAGCTGGACATAATGTGCATTCTTTGGAACCAAGCTCTTACTTGACCCTTATATTCGACGATATAATCCCCGGGATAATTTTTTTCAAATTTTTCTCTGTTTTCAAAGGGGTAATGAAGCTGTGCAAAAGACATTGATCCTGCCTCCATCCATGAATCCAAAACTTCGGGTCTTCTTTTATATTCTTTTCCGTCTTTATTTATGACTATTTCATCAATGTAAGGTCGGTGTAAATCTTTTACAACTTGTCCCGAGGCTTCTTCAATTTCTTTTATGGAAGAAAAGACTAACCTATCCCCATCCTCAGACTCCCAAACCGGCATTGGGGTAGCCCAAAACCTATTTCTGGAAATACACCAATCAGGTGCCTGTTCGATAGTTTTTTCGAAAATACCGTTTTTTACATAATCAGGAACCCAATTAATATCGGCATTGTTTTTAATTAACTCGTCTTTAATTTTTTGTATATCAATAAACCAAGAGTTTTGTGCTTTTTGGACTAGAAGAGTATTACATCTATCATGATAGGGGACTCTGTGTGCAGCTTTTTCATTTTTAAATATCACTCCTCTTCCTAACAAATCGTTTAATATTATTGCGTTAGCTTTTAGGTAAAACATACCTTCGTAGGGATTTGGTTCCTGATTTCCGGGCAACATTTTTCCCTCGTCATCAAGAGTCATCATCAAAGTTAAGTTGAAATGTTTACCCATTTCCGTATCTACCTCACCAAAACCCGGTGCACTGTGAACAATTCCTGTTCCTTCTTCCATAGTTACCATGCCTTCATAAGAATAAACCTTAAACTCCCCTTCTTTTGAGGCGTAAAAGGTAAACAGGGGCTCGTACTCGAGCCCTATAATTTCTTTTCCCGAAAACTCTTCTTTTATCTCATAAGCTTTATCTGAAAAAACAAAATCTAATCTTTTTTTGGCTAAAATATAGGTACTGTTTTCAAATTTTACGGAAACGTATGTTTCCTTGTCGTCCACCACTAAAGCTCGGTTTGAAGGAAGTGTCCACGGAGTAGTTGTCCAAGCCAAAAGATAAAAATCTTTAAAATCTCCTTCTGTTGTAACCTTAAACTTAACTGTTATGGAAGGGTCATTTTCTTCTCTATAAGAGTTATCCATTGCAATCTCAAAATCAGATACAGGCGTACCGCAATTTGGACAAAACAAGGATGTTCTTATACCTTCATATATAAGTCCTTTTTCGTGTATCTGTTTAAACGCCCACATAACGCTTTCCATATATTTTTGATCAGTAGTTCTATAAGCATTTTCAAAATCTACCCAGCGCCCTATCTTATCTATATACCACTCCCATTCGGCCGAAATTTTTGATGTGTAGTCATAACAAGCTTGGGTAAATTTCTCTAATCCATAACTTTCAATATCTCTTCTTTTTTCAATTCCCAACTCCTCCTGTACCCTATTTTCAACTGTTAAACCATGGGCATCCCATCCCCAAACTCTTTCAACCCTCTTTCCCTTCATAGTCCAAAATCTTGGGATAACATCTTTAGCAATTGATACAAGTAAATGTCCGTAATGTGGAAGACCTGAAATAAAAGGAGGGCCGTCGTAAAAAACATACAAATTATCTTCGGAATTTTTTTCTACTGACTTTTCAAAAATATTATGAGTCTTCCAATAAGATAGTATTTCCTCTTCCATTTCCGGTATTTGCTTTTTATCAGGTACTTTAAACGACATAATAAAATATATTACATTAAATTAAGCCATTAACCAATTATTCGGTTATTGAAATTTCATCATCAGTATACTCATTAAAATACACATCCGATTCTCTGGCGTTAATAAACAAAACCGCCATTAAGCTAAAAAGTAATATAAATATTGCGATTAGGAAGAAATAGTATTTTTTCACGACTCTTTATTGTTCCAGATTATGTCCTTAAAGCCAAGTTTTTTATTTGAATACCTTGCCATCACGAATAAAAGATCGGATAGTCTGTTTAAATACTTGCCGATAAATAATTTATTTTTATCTTTTTTTAAATATTGAAAAACCATTCTTTCAAGTTTTCTGCAAGTTACTCTGGATAAATGTAAAAAACTGCTTTCCCTACACCCGCCCGGAAGAATAAAACTTTCAATAGTGTCGTTTTTATCATCAATATAATCTATAACCTCTTCTAATTCCTTTATTCTTTTTTCCCATTTTTCCGCTGTTTCTTTTGAAATTTTTTCATTTGATGAAATTATTGAACCCAAGGAAAAAAGATCTTTTTGGACCTCCTTAGCAACTTTTCTCACATCATCCAATCTTGCCGAGTGAAGAAAGCCCAAAGAAACTTCCACCTCGTCAAAGGTTCCAAGGATATCAAAAATAAATTCAGTTTTAGAAATTTTATTAAACATATTTGATAAGGAGGTAAATCCTAAATCCCCTTCTTTTGTATATATTTTATACATACGAAATAGGACAGAATGGCATTAATATACCCTAAAATAGACCGCAGTCAATTAGAATTTAAAATTTATAAAAACAAAACTAACAAACAGAATACCCGCAGATATAGCATTTGGCGCAACCCTCTTCTTTAACCAAAGAGTAATTTCCACAATCAGGGCAAAAATCTATGTTTCCTGACATACTGTTTATTTTCGTTAGGTCAATTTCGTCACTGGGTTTAGTAGATTCAGGTTCAATCTTAGTGCTTATAAAATTTTCCCCATTACCGTTGGATTGGTTTTTTGAAAAAGAATAACCCAATTCCTCGGACAATACTTTTGCCACAGCGTCAGGAATTGAACTAACTTTATTTTTTCCAAAACCCACCGATCTGCTACCACCTATACCTCCCAACTGAGAAATTATTTCAATTACGGCATTTTCAGAAGCTCCGGGTACTCTAAGCCACCCGCTCACAAGCCTACCCAAACCTTCGGATAAAGCAGAAACATCCGTACCGGCTTTTCCAACATTTATGAAAACTTCAAAAGGTCTTCCGGTAGAATCTTTGTTTATAGTTATAAAAGCTTTCCCCTGAGGAGTTTTAACACAGTAAGTAGCACCGTCTAGTCTATACTCACGTTCTAATTTAACATCAGAAGGGTTATCAATAATTAACTTCTCTTCATTACTTATAATTTCCTTAGAGACATCTGTTTTTTCTTCAACTTTAACTTGTTCTTCCGAATTTTCAGATTTAGATTCAGAACTAACCTCTTTCGTTTCTTTTTTATCCTTTGTAACTAAAACTTCCTCCTGCCTGCTTCCGGAAACATAAACCGTCAAGCCCTTGCAACCCAGCTTCCATCCCATCATATAAACTTTTTCAACATCCTTAGGAGTAGAGGTTGAAGGCAAATTACAAGTTTTAGAAATTGAATTATCCACAAATCTCTGCAAAGAAGCTTGCATGTAAATATGCTCCTCGGGAGTAATATCTCCCGACACTACGAAAGTGTGTCTAATATCCTCGGGTAAATCTTTAATATTTTGACACGAACCGACTCTGACTATCTCGTCGATAATTTCTCTTCTCTTGACATCGCTCATATCAATATCATCCAGTGCTTTTTGAAACGAAGGGCTGACATAAGTAAGAGTCATTCTCTCCAAATCACCTGCAGCCTGATAAACATTTCTAAGATAGGCAAGTGCAAAAACAGGCTCGCATCCATAACCCTCTACACCGGAAACGGTAGAAAGAGTTCCCGTAGGAGCAACTGTTGTTACAGCGGCATTTCTTAAACCGTAAAGTCTAATTCCGTTAGTTATTTCGCTCCAATCTATGGCGGGCCTCTCCCAGTCGTACGAAAAACTCTTTAAAGGTGTGGGAGGAGTCCAAATTAAATTAGAGGGGTTGAAGATACTGTCTTTTATAGCTGGGAAAGGCCCTCTTTCTTTCGCCAACTCTACCGACGCTTTCATAGCATGAAAGCGAATAAATTCCATTACCTGGCCTGATAGATCTCGAGCCTCTTCGCTACCATATCTAACACCCAAAACGTAGAATAAATCAGCTAAACCCATTATTCCTAATCCAATTCTTCTGTTCTGATGTGCTGCTTCTTTTAATTGAGGAACGGCAGGAACATATTTATTTGCACTTACAACATTATCCAAAAATCTTGTTGAGAGTATTGTTGTCTTTCTAAGTTCCTCCCAATCTATTTTATTATCACTTGTAATGTGTTCGGATAAATTAATTGAGCCTAAACAACAGTTTTCATAAGGGCCAAGCCATTGCTCTCCGCACGGATTTGTAGCTTCCAATTCATAAAGACTTGGGACGGGATTATCCTTGTTAGCCGTATCAATAAATAAAACTCCGGGCTCTCCGTTTTTATAGGCATTTTCAACTATTAAATCGAATATCTCTCTTGCTCTCGGGGTTTCAACAATCTCTTTAGTGTTAGGGTCAAAAATTTCATAAGTTTCATCTTTTTCTACAGCTTCCAAAAATTTATCCGTCAAGGCAACCGAAATGTTAAAGTTGGATAACTTACCCTCAACAGTTTTAGCTGTAATAAATTCTCTTATATCAGGGTGGTCTACTCTTAAAATACCCATATTTGCGCCTCTTCTGACCCCACCTTGAGCTATTACTCCAAATGCTGCATTATATGCTTCCATAAATCCTACAGGTCCGGTAGACAAACCATTACTCGTTGAGATTCTCGACCCCTTGGCTCTTAATCTTGAAAATGAAAAACCGTTACCTCCTCCGGATTGTTGTATCAAAGCAGCATTTCTTAAAGTTTGAAATATTCCACCGCTTGTTTTTCCGATATCATCTTCTACCGGCAAAACAAAACAAGCCGCTAATTGACCAAGAGGGGTACCCGCCCCTGTAAATGTAGGAGAATTAGGAAAAAATTTTTTTGAAGACGTTAAGTTATAAAATTCAACGGAAGTTTTTTCAGCACTTCTGTAAGGTGCGTCGGGCTCAGCAACAGCGTCGGCTACCCTCTGAAACAACTCTTCAGGAGTTTCCTGAATTTCGCCTAATTTATTCCTTCTTAAATACCTTTTTTCTAAAATAGTCCTGCCGTTCTCTGATAATTCTATCTTTTCATTTTTCTTCAAATCGACATCGTCGTTAAAATAAAGATACGAGTTCATATTTTTTATTATTTTTTAGTGGGTTAGAAACCTCTGCTGCCCTAAATACACAAAGGCCAAAAACTCACAAGAAATTTAATACTTTTATCTTCAAAAGGAATTTACTGCCTGTTGTTAATGTAACCAAAAATTTAATCAAATTCCAAGCAGTGAATATTAGACAATTTAAAAATATTACTTGAAATAAAAATGGGAAACGAGGTTTTTGAAAAAAGAAACTCTATTTTCCTCTCAGAAAAGCAGGTATATCGTATTTACTTTCAAATTCACCATCAAAATCTTCCGGTTTAAACATATCTTTTGGTTTTTCAGGAACTATTTTAGGCTCTTCTTTTTTTACTTCCTGCTCTACTGTGGGGGGTGGCTTAGGTAAATTTCTCTCCACAAAACCATATCCTAAATCTTCCTGTTTTACATCAAAACCTGTGGCAATTACTGTAATTTTCACCTGACCTGAAATTCTTGGGTCAATAGTTGTTCCGAATATTATATTGGCCTCATCATTGGCAATATTTCTAATTATGTTAGCCGCCTTATCAACCTCTTTCATTGTAAGATCAGAACCACCTATAACATTGAATAAGATTCCCTTTGCATCTTCAACTGATTGCTCTAACAATGGAGATGATATTGCAGCTTTTGCAGCAAGCTCCGCTCTATTTTCTCCTGTGCCTATACCAATCCCCATAAGGGCTGTTCCGGCATCTTTCATAATTGTTTTAACATCAGCAAAATCCACATTTATTAAACCCGGCATAACAATTAGATCCGATATGCCTTGAACTCCCTGATTCAACACACTGTCGGATAGTTTAAATGCCTCAACGATAGACATATTTTCATCCGCAACCTCTAATAATCTTTGATTTGGGATTGTAATTAAAGCATCTACCTCATCTCTTAATTCAGATATACCTATTTCCGCATTTTTCATTCTTAAAGAGCCTTCAAAAGGAAAAGGTTTTGTAACAACACCTATTGTAAGTGCACCCATATCTTTAGCAATTCTTGCAACAACCGGGGAGGCTCCTGTACCTGTACCACCGCCCATACCTGCTGTGATAAAAATCATATCGGCTCCGTCAAGATGTTCTTTTATTATATCAACGGACTCTTCAGCTGCTTTTCTACCAATTTCAGGGTTCGCTCCTGAACCCAAACCATTTGTTATTTCTTGACCAATGGGAACTTTAACTACTGCTTTATTTACTGATAAATCTTGAGCATCGGTATTAATTGCAATAAACTCAACACCGGTGATTTGACCGGACTCAATCATAGAATTTATTACGTTTCCTCCGGCCCCACCAATACCCAATACTTTTATTTTTGCGAAATTTTCAACTTCAGGCTTTACTTGCATTTTTATTTTGTGGGCAGATTAATTAATTTATAAAAAAATACTTCTAGGGCAGAAGCGATTTAAGTTTTGATAGTATCTTAGAAGCGCCTTTCCTAATACTACCGTTTTTATTATCAAATGACAATAGATTACTACCCCTAAAGAGTTTCGCCCCGTACAACACAGCTCCGACGGCGGCAGCAGAATCAGGACCTTTTATCTCATCGATTAAACCTGTAACTCCCTTGGGAACGCCTATTCTGACAGGCATTTTTAAATTTACCTTGGCACTTTTTTCTGTACCCGCGGTCATGGCACCTCCGCCGGTTATCACCACTCCCGCCGGGAGTTTACCACTTAAGCCGGACCTTGTTACTTCCAAAGCAATAAGTCTGAATATTTCTTCTAATCTCGCATTTACAATCTTATAAAGCATTATTCTTGGAATTCTCTCAACTTCTAAATCAAATTCCGAAACATCAAAATCCTCACCATCATCATGTATATCTGTTTTTGATATTAAAGCTTCGTTACTAAGTCTTATTTTTATTTTTTCCGCATCTTCAAGTCTTGATCTCAAACCTATAGCTAAATCGCTGGTAATTAATTTGCCCCCAATAGGCAAAACCGCTGAATGAATAGGACTCCCATCTAAAAAAGCAATGACGGAGGTAGTGCCCCCGCCGATATCAATCAACAATGTTCCCAACTCTTTTTCAGTGTCGGTTAAAACAGCTTCTGCCGAGGCCAATCCGGTATAGACAAGTTCATCAACATCAATAGCAACTTTATTTACACACTTAGCAATATTTTTCATAGCAGTAGCAGAGCCGTGAATAACATTTGTCTCAACCTCAAGTCTAACTCCGGACATCCCTACAGGATCCTTTATACCTTCTTGAGAGTTAACTACAAAATCTCTGGGAATAACGTGAACTATCTCTCTTGTGGAAGGCAAAGAAACTGCTTGAGCTGCCTCAATTACTCTAGAAACATCTTCCTTTGATATCTCCGAGGTCTCATTTGGAGAAACAGCAACCACACCGTGGGAATTAAGAGTTTCAATATGACTGCCGTTAAGTGTTACAAAAGCGTTAGAAATGGAAACGCCGGCCATTCTTTCAGCTTTCTCGATACTTTGGGATATGGCCTCAACCGAGCTATCAATATCAACAACATTACCTTTGTTTATACCTTTTGAAGGTATATTTCCGGAAACTCCTATTACTGAAACCTTGTTATCCGAAACGGATGCAACAACGGTAGTAATCTTGGTGGATCCGATATCAATTCCTGTAATTATTTTCTCTCTGGACATAAAATTTAAGTTTAATCATATAATACTATTACTTTATCATACCGTAAATCAATTTTTTTTATAACCTCTTCATTATTTTTTGAACTACTGACAAGCGCCTTAATTGTTCTCAATGATTTTTCAATGTCTTTAACGTAACCCATAAAAACTTCCGGTCCGATATTAAGATATAATTTAGCATAATTTGGAGTAAAACTCATACTGCTGATTTTTAAATCCTCCCGATCTGCAAATTTTAAAATTTCTATACTTATCGGAATAATATCTTTATCTAAAAATGTACCTACTACTACGGAACCCTCATAATTAATTCTCGGTAACTCCTGAAGACCGTCAGTAACCATTCCTAAGACATAGCCATCGGCGTCAATAAGATAAAACTCATCTTTATTATTAAAAACAAAAGCCACCGGAACACGTTCTTCTATAAAAATATTTAGAGAGTTAGGGTAATCTTTTTTAACGAATACATTTTTAGCGCCTAAAAAACTTTTTGATATTACTTCGGATAATTCTTGTTCTTCTACAGAAAATATATATTTTCCAAAAGCATTTCTATCAACGATATTTTTTACGTCTTCAGTACTTACAAATCTTTCGGTACCGGTTATTGACACATTTGTAATTTTAAAATAACCCGGAACATCAAATTTAAAAAATAAATAACCCAAAGCACCAAGAAATATCAATAAAAACAGTATTTTAAGAAAAACACCGTGCTTTTTTCTTAAGACCAACCTTGAATTTATCACTCTTCTTTTTCGCTCGTTGATATTTTTAAGTAATATCTGACTTTCCCTTGAGTGATTTAAATAATTTCTACCTTTAGTGGAATTTCTTAAACTGGTTTTATTAACAACAGTTATTCCTTTTTTAGATTTTTTCTGAGATTTGAATAATTTCATTTGCAATTAGTTCCGAAGGGTCATTTTTTAAAAAATCAAGGGCGGATTCATTATTTATCTTCATTGAATTCAAAAGGGAAAAACAAGTCATTATATTCTCGACCAAAGTTTCGGGGGTAAGGTCTTTTTCATTTAATATAACAGCCAAACCCAAATCTTTTACCATCTTCGCATTTTCGTATTGCTCGTTATGAGATACCCAAGGAATTGGTATCAACAACGAAGGTTTTTGCAAAGCAATTATCTCCGAAGTTGTGTGTGCCCCCGATCTTGAAACTACTAAATCCGCTTTCATATAAGCCTCCCCTATCTCATCTTCTAAAACAAACTTTCTTAAATAATATTTACCACGAACCGATTCTCTGATTTCTATGTATTTACTCTCTAATTTTTCAAAATCTTTATACAAAGAGTGATCCCCGGACTGGTGAATTACATTACAAGATGTAAGAAGTTTTTCCAAAGAATTGTAAACGTTTTCGTTAATTATATGAGAACCGGTTTTTCCTGCGGAAATATAAATTGTCAGAAGGTCATTATCAAAATTAAACGAATCAGATGCAATATGAAAAATTTCTTTTCTTAAAGGTATCCCTACATACATAACTTTATCTTTAGAGAAATATTTTTCACTCTCTCTCCATGAAACCAACACTTTTTTAGTAAATCGGGAAATTAATTTGTTGGAATATCCGGTGACAACAGTTTGCTCGTGAGTTAAAGACGGAATACCAAGTATGTAACCGGCGATTACCACCGGAACCGCCAAATATCCGCCAAAAGACATTATCGCATCAGGTCTGTTTTTTAATAAAAACCAAAAAGCCTGAAAAAAGCCTAAAGGGACTTTTAGTAATCTACCGATATTATAAGTTTTATAAACTTTCCCCGCTTTTAAATCATAGAAAGGTATTCCCAAAGAAGTAATTTCTATATACTCAAGGGTCGGGTTACTATCCCTCTGCATAGAATGTTTGTGACCCATCCAAAGTATTTCAACATCGGGTATTTTTTCTTTTAATTTTTTGATTACAGGTAATGCGGAGCTATGATGTCCGCCTGTCATTACAATTCTCATATGACTATTTTATTCTATATGGGAGATTTAATCCAACGAAGAATTCTTTTGAACATTTGCCAGTATACCTAAGCCAATTAATGAAAAAACCATCGAGGAGCCTCCGTAGGAAATAAGAGGAATTGGTACTCCGGTCATTGGTATTAACTTAGTCATAGAAGCAACATTAATAAAAAACTGAATCCCCAGCCAAGAACTAATCCCGATGGCTACCAATTTACCGAACATATCTTGTGATTTTTTTGCAATTCTAAATCCTTTGAAAATAAAAAGTGCGTAAGCAAAAACAACAACTATCGTGCCAATGAAACCAAACTCTTCCCCTATTATGGCAAAAATTGAGTCAGAGGCCACTTCCGGAAGATATTGATATTTTTGCTTTGATTGTCCAAAACCAACACCGAAAAAACCTCCCGAACCCAAAGCCACCAAAGCCTGTTTAACATGGTAGCTCGATTCGCTACTATCTTCCCCGGAAACCATGGCTTTTAACCTGGCCATTCTGTATGGTGAGGATACTATAACTAAAATTGCTAGAATTAAAAAAACCGGAACAGTTATTAATACAGGTTTTAAAGGAGCTCCTGAAACAAAATATATTATCGTCCCTAAGATAAAGACCATTGCGGCAGTGGACATATTTGGCTGAAGTATTATTAATCCTGACATCAAGACTGTAATTTTTAAGTAAACTTCAAAAGGCTTTTTACCCTTTGCTGATTTATCTTTTTGAAATATTAAACTCAACTGAGAAGCTAAATAAACTATTACGGATAGCTTTGCCAACTCCCCGGGCTGAAATCCTAAAACCCCAAGGAAAGGAATTTCAGGCAAGGGTGGAGGATTTAAATATAACCATCTGTTTGCTCCATTAACGCAGGGGGCAAAAGGTATAGACATAGAACAAGGCATTAATCCAACCACAGCCAAAACTATCAAAGCCAACATATTAAATAAAAACAACGATCGGGATATTTTAAGTAAACTTCGGTAATCAATACGATAAAAAATATAAAAAGCAACTAACCCTGCCACTGCCCAAGTAGCTTGCAAAACTACAAATCTGTAAGGATCCCCATAAAGATTTTTTGACGAAACGGAAGTAGAATCAGCAATCATCAACAAACCAAACATTAAAAAAGAGGTTACAGCAATAAAAAAATTTTTCCCGGATATATCTGTTTTTCTTGAATTTCTTTTTTTCATTTACAAGGTGATATTTTTAGAGAATTGCCACAAAAATCCCGACGAAAGCAAAGAACACACCAAATAGAACAAATCTTAAAGTAATTTTAGTCTCGGGCCAACCTAAAACTTCAAAATGATGATGTATGGGAGCCATTCTAAACAATCTTTTATGTGTAATTTTATATACTATTTGTTGAAGAGGGCTGGATATTCCGTCAATAAAAAACATCATGCCAATAAAAATAAAGGCTATTTCTCTGTGCATAACAACCGCAAGAACAGCCATTACAGCACCTAACACATACGACCCTACATTTCCCATAAATATTCTGGCGGGAAAAATATTGAAATACAAAAAAGGTATCATGGCACCTACAAATGTAGCGCAAAAACCTGCTAATGAGTTGTATCCTAAAATTTTAGATAAAACCCAAAATGAAATAAATGAAATCAAAGCAAGACTTCCCGCCAAGCCATCAAGCCCGTCCGTGAAAGCAACTGCGTTTAGAATTCCTATAAAGAGAAAAAATATTACGATTGGGTAAGCAAATCCAATATGAACATTTCCTAAAAGCGGAAACCAAATATAATCCCATCCCAATTTAAAGTAGGTCCAGTAAGAAATAAACCCCGCTATTAAACCTTGAAAAATAAACTTTTTATATGTCTGTATTCCACTATCATCCGAGCTGCCTACAATTCTTGAAGCTTCTTTGAAAATTGACCAGATCTTACCAAAAATACTAAATTTTAAAAAACCTTCTGATCTTCTTCTAAAGAACCTACCTAAATGATATTGAAAAAACCCCGGTAAACCTGATTTTCTGTAAACTTTTGTAAAATCTTCCAGCATGCCCAACAAACCGGCAGATGTCGCAATGAAAAGAGGAAATAGAGTTTGTGTTCTGGAGCGATTAAAAAATAAACTTACTACGGCTACTGTAAAAACAAAAACCATACCACCCATGGTTGGGGTACCCTCTTTTCTTTTGTGAGTTTCCGGCCCATCCCCTCTAATGCTCTCACCCATCTGAAATTTATATACAAAGTCTATCCAAAGAGGATATAAAACAATAGATATTAAACAAGCCAAAAACAACAGTAATAAATCTAGCATTAATCCGACTGTTCCCATATTTTTGCTCCTAATGATATTAGTTTATCAACAAAACCCTCAAAATAACAATTGACAATATCTAATCCTATAATCTCGCTTCTACCTTCAGCACAAAGTGCAGCTAAAATTAAAACTGCACCGTAGTTAAAATTTTCCAATGCCAATCTCTCACCTTTTAATTTTGTAGGTCCTGATATCTTAGCTACCGTTTTAGGTTCGCCGTCTTTCTCAATATCATAAGAATCATCACTAACTACCGGTACCAAACCAACTTCAGACGGAGTAACAATATCAATTTTTGCACCCATTCTATTTAAATCAACACAATATCCGTACTTATCGACATAAACAGTATCGTGAACAGTGCTTTCCCCAACAGCTTGTGTTAACAATAAAACTGCAAGTGATTGCCATTCAGGTATAAACCCGGGCGTCGGAGATATCTCCAAATTTTGGAAAACTAACTGCTCGCTGTGTCGCCAAACCCTAAGTTCATCATCCGAAAATTCAAATCGAGCTCCTATTTTATTTAAAAAGTTTATAAATTGTAAAACCAAATCCCTTTTGACGTTTTTTATAGAAATGTTACCCTTTGTTAAAACCGCTAAAGCTGCAAATGTAGCTATTTCAGATTTATCTGAACACACATCATAAGATGTTTCTTTAAAAATATTTGTGCCTGTGATTTTTATTTTCCCCGATTCTAATTTTTCTACGGAAGCACCTAAATTATTTAGAAAATTTATTAAATCCTCTACTTCAGGTTCGTCTGAAGCTCTGGATATAATTGTTTCGCCGGGGACAAAAACAGAAGAGATAATAGCGTTGTCGGTGGCAGTGTGACTTGTAACTTTAAAATTGATACTGCATCCTTTTGCAGATCCGTCGTTAGATATTTTTATGTATTCTTCATCTTCTTGTACTTGAAAACCCAAAGAATTCCAGGTATCCATAAATCTATTAATAGGTCTAATTTTATCATCAGGTGACTTATACTTTGGGATAAAAGCCTTTCCGAATCTAAATAAAAGGGGACCTGCTAATAAAGTAGAGGTACGATATTTCGAACCAACCTCAATGGGTACTTCATAAGTATTAATTTGAGATCCGTTTAAAGATAAAGAATTTGTTCCGACCCACTCGGCCTTACCTCCAACGCTTTGAATGACTTCTATGTCATCCAATATTGTTTTTATTTTGGGAACATTGTTTAAAACCACATCCTCATTTGAAAACATAGATGCGTATATGAGTTTAGAAGCAGAGTTTTTAGCTCCGGAGACTGAAACGGTACCCATTAGGGGAGTGCCGCCTTCAATAAAAATTCCAGGCATATTAACTTAGCAAAACAATGACCAAAGAATTTATTACTAGTGAAACTCCTAAAATAACAGTAAGTATAAAAATTATTTTTTCAAACCCTCTAAGAGACCTGTACATATTAAAAGAACTTTTTAAAGTAGACGATAGACCTGAGGATTTAGACTGAATCAAAACCAAAACTATCAAAAGACCTGAAATTATTAATTGTAATGTTTTTGTGATTGCAAGCATATTACCTTCTTTTACAAAGACTTTCTAAAAATAAATAAGTCGCACCTGTCATAAGGGCAGAAAATATCATAGCCCAAAGGCTATCTAAGTCTTTAGATGGTAGCACATGGCCGAAAATATTCAAACTACGCAGTGTAACGGGTAAAAAAGAAAGGTCCGGGAGCACGCTTTGTAAGGCATAAAAAATAATAGAAGTTGTTATAGCAGTAATTAATAAAAAAACACTTCCTTTGGTAGGTAAAGACACAACAGACAAAACAGGTTTTAAAAGCAGGTATAAAAGCGATACTGCAAAAATAACCAAATATGCGGTTTTTTCATTGGAATAAGAAAATGAACCTATTGCCAAATCTGTAAAATATAACGAAATAAATGAATGAATTAATACTCTTAAAATACTTCTCATGTTTATTAGATTATAAATCTATTAGGAGTATAAAAGCAAAATAAAAAAATTACTCAACCAACGATTTTTTTCTTAAAAGATGGTGATAACTTTGAGCAAATCTATGAGATTCGTCTCTCAATCTAATAATTAACTTCATGCCCAAACTATCGTTTGGAAATCTTTTTTCATAAAACTCCTCTCCTTCTTTATAAACCAGCGTTTCGAATTTTTTGGCAATTCCTACTACCGGTACAAATATCCCTAAATCTTTTAAAACATCGGATGCGGATGAGACTTGGGGTTTACCACCGTCTACAACAATGAGATCAGGAAGCCCCCAGCTTTTTACGTCACTTCCCGGCAACTCTCTTTTTAATCTTCTATATAAAACCTCGTACATCATACCGAAATCATCGGGTGTTTTTTTAACTTTTATTTTAAATCTTTTGTACTCTGATTTATCAATACTTCCGTTTATTGAAACTACCATAGAACCAACGGCCTCCTTACCGGATATATTTGAAATATCGTAACACTCTATTCTTCGAGGTAAGTTTTTTAAAAACGGCAAAAAATCTTTAATTTCCTCCAAAGACTTTTTATTTATATCATCAATCAAATAAGGATTGTTAATATACTCTTCCGCTTCTCTAAATGTTTTTTGTACAAAATAAAATTTATCCAGTAAATCTCTATAAACCGCTGCTTCTTCAAATTTTTCATTTTCAGAATATGTCTGCATTTTCTTTTTGATATTTTTTATTAGACCGGTCGCGTTACCGGATAAAATTTTTTTCAAACCGGAAATGTTCTTTTTGTAGCTCGACAAATCCGATGGTTCGCTTGCTAAACAAGGAGAAGGACAAATTCCCATATGACCATATAAACAAGGAGAGCCAATCTTTCTGTATTTGGCAAATTTAGTGTAATTACAATCTCTAAAAGGAAATATTTTTCTTGATGTTGTAAGAATTTTTCTGACAACTACATTATTAGGATAAGGCCCAAATACTATGTCAGAATCTTTTAAATCAGGTTTACGTGCGGTAATTACCTTAGGTAATTTATATTTTTTTCCCGAAATTGAAATAACATCATCCCTGATAACTATATAAATTCTTGATTTATCATCTTTTAAAACAATGTTGTACTTAGGTCTGTATTTTTTTATCAATTCTGCTTCTAATATTAAGGCTTCAAATTCAGAACCTACTTTTATAAATTCGAGGTCGTTAATCTTACTGACTAACTCCGCCGTTTTAAAATCCGAAGGAATACTTACGGAAAAATATGATTTAACACGGGACTTGAGATTTTTTGCCTTTCCAACATAAATAACCTTTCCACCGGCATCTTTAAAAATATACGAACCGGGCGTTTGGGGTAAACTTTCAACTTTTTGACTAATATTTGAGGTTTTCACATAGTTATTGTAGCATTTGGAAGATGAATACTTATTCCAAAAAAATAGGCAGAGCAATAATTTCTTCAATTTTATTTACCAATATTTTTCTTTTATCTGGTTTAATTTTTAAAGTTGAAGCGGGTCAGTTTATGATTGATTACAAATCGGAGTACAACATTAACGAATCAGGAGAAGCGGAAATAACGCATAATGCAACCGTAACAAATTTACAAAACGACGTAATACCTATGAATTACACTCTTTCGGCTATGGATTCTGATATATACGAAACTTCAGCAGAAACAAATGGAAAAGAAACAGAACCAAGGATAAACAAAAATAAAAATAGTACAGACATTACAGTTACAATAAAAGATTATTCAATAGGAGAAGGCAGACAAAATAAAATCACTATAAAATACAAATCAAAAAGTGTGGCTGTTAAATCCGGAAATATTTGGAATATATACATTCCTAAGATTCAAATCCCCGATGACACAACAGCATATGACGTAAAAATATCAATTCCGGAATCTTTTGGATCAAAAGTTTTTTTAACCCCGGAGCCGACAATTGAAAAAAAGGAAGATAATAAAAATGTATTTTATTTCACTAAAGATAACTTTGAATCAACCGGCATAAGTGCCGCCTTCGGAGGATTTCAGCCTGTTAACTTTAGGATAAAATATCAAATTCAAAACGAATCATTTTTACCTGTAATAAAGAAAATCGCTATCCCTTCAGATATTAAAAATTATCAAAATGTAAGTTATGAAAAAATTAATCCAAAGCCTTTTAAAGTTCAACATGATAAAGATAATAATTTTATTGCTCATTACATCATTAAACCAAAACAAAAAATAGAAATCGAAGTTATAGGAACTTCAAGATTGTCCGGTAAACAAATTAACATCAACTCAGGAGGAAATATAGATGAAATTTCAAAGGCACTTATAAAAACTTACACTAAACCACAAAAATATTGGGAAACAGAGTCACCTTATATTTTAAAAATTGCTAAAGAATTGAAAAAAGACGATAAAACAGTGGTCTATAACGCAAAAATGGTATACGAATTTATTAAAAATAATTTGAAGTACGATTTTGAAGCACAGAGTAAAGGTATGGTTGAAAGAAAAGGTGCTGAAACAGCAGCATCTCAAAAAAATTCTTGGACTTGTATGGAATTTACCGATTTATTTATCGCCGTCACTAGAGCTATGGGAATTCCGGCAAGGGAAATAAACGGGTTTGCCTTTACATCAGAAGAATCTAACAAACCTATCTCTATTAGTTTAGAAAGCGGAGACACATTACATTCCTGGGCTGAATTCTACGACCCGTACAACGGCTGGGTTCAAGTAGATCCTACATGGGGCACAACATCAGGATTGGATTATTTTTCAAAA
>CAYRRO010000003.1:0-5582 GCA_964426685.1 uncultured Candidatus Saccharibacteria bacterium | reverse complement strand
TTTTTACATTTTTTTATATCTTCAAGACTTCCTTCAAACAACACCTCTCCCCCACCTTCTCCTCCTTCGGGTCCTAAATCTACAACCCAATCACAGTTTTTAATCATATCCAAATTATGCTCAATCATAAGAACAGTATTACCCCGAGCTGTTAACCGCTTACATATGGATATAAGATTTTCTAAGTCAGCAAAATGAAGCCCGGTGGTTGGCTCATCCAAAATGTACAGGGTGCTCCCGGTGGAACGTTTTGATAACTCAAGTGCAAGTTTAACTCTTTGAGCCTCCCCACCGGATAATGTAGGTGCAGGTTGTCCAAGTTTAATATACCCCAAACCAACATCATACAGAGTTTCAAGTTTACGTCTTATCTGAGGTATATTTTCAAAAAATCCTACTGCTTCCTCAACGGTCATATTTAACACATCGGATATATTTTTACCCTTATATTCTATTTCAAGTGCTTCGGAGTTGTATCTCTTACCTTTACAGACATCGCATCTAACATAAACATCGGGCATAAACTGCATTTCAATTTTTATTTGCCCCTCACCTCCGCAAGCCTCACATCTTCCGCCCTTAACATTAAAACTAAATCTTCCTTGGTTATATCCTCTTATTTTTGCCTCCTGAGTTTGTGCAAATAACGCTCTAATGTGGTCAAAAACTTTGGTATATGTAGCAGGATTAGATTTTGGCGTTCTTCCTATTGGACTTTGATCTATTGCGATAACATTTGAAATATTTTCAACCCCCTTTATATACTCAAACGGCTCGGGCTTCTCTTCAATTTTTAAACCAAACTCTTGGCGTAAGCCTTGATACAAAGTATCCATTACCAATGTAGATTTTCCAGAACCTGAAACACCAGTCACACAAATAAATTTACCGAGAGGAATGTTTAAATCTATATTTTTAAGATTTCTTCCTCTCGCACCTTTTAAAACTAAACTTTTTCCCCCTACCTTTTTATTAATTTTATTTTTAGATTCTTCTTCTAATAAATCTTCGAGGGTTCTCTTTCCTTTTATTGGATTGTTACCAACTATCAAATCTCCGGATAAATATCTTCCTGTCAAAGAGTTATTATCCTTTTTAATCTGATCGGGAGTTCCTTCAGAAACTACCCTACCTCCGTGTTCTCCCGCCCCGGGACCAAAATCAAAAACATAATCACTTTCCAAAATTGTTTCCGCATCGTGTTCAACTACAAGCACAGTGTTTCCAAGATCCCTAAGTTGGTGAAGTGTTTTAATTAACTTTCCCTGATCAACTTGATGTAATCCTAACGAGGGCTCGTCTAAAACATATAGAACACCACTTAGGCCCGAGCCTATTTGAGAAGCCAACCTTATTCTTTGCGCTTCACCACCTGATAATTCCGCGGAAGCTCTTCCCAAAGTCAAGTAACCAAGCCCGACATCAACTAGAAATTTTATTCTGTAATTAATTTCTTTTAAAATTGTAGATGAAATGTCCTTCTCTCGAGAATTTAATCTATAAGGTAATTCCTTGAACCAATTCTGAAGTCTGTTAACCGGCATCTGAACTATTTCGTCGATATTTTTCTTTCCCAAAGTAACTGATAGGGATTCTTTTTTTAATCTTGCTCCCAAACATACAGGACATTTTTCCTTCACCATATATTTTTCTATTTCAGTTTTAACAAAATCTGAATCTGATTCTCTGTATCTTCTTGATAAATTCGGGATAATACCTTCGTAATTTGCGTCGAATGTCCTTTTTGAACCTTCCTGACTATTGTAAGTAACTTTAAATTTTTTACCCTCTGCGCCGTAAAGTAAAATTTTCATGGCATCCTTACTCAATTCCCCTATCGGCGTATCAATTGAAAAATCGTAATAATCCGCTACGGATTTAACAACTTTAGATGTCCATGAAATATGCTCAAAAAGCCTCGTCCAGGGTAAAACCCCGCCCTCAGATATTGATAGTCTCGGATTTATCACTAAATCAGGATCAACTTTTAATTGACTACCTATTCCATCGCAAGCAGGACACGCTCCATAAGGAGTATTAAATGAAAATGTCCTGGGTTCTAATTCCGGCAATGATATGTTACAAACAGGGCAGGCAAAATTTTCGGAAAATAAATGGTCCTCAAATTTCTTGGGATTTTGTGAAAAATCAAAGGACTCATCTTTTACTATCGTTACTACAGCGTTCCCGGAACTAATCCTCAATGCAGTTTCAACAGATTGATATATTTCAGATTCAATTTCTTTTCTACTTTCTTCATTTTTAAGTTTTTTTTGATTAATAGTATGTCTTGATATAAGGGCGTCTATACTATGTTTATTAGTTTTTATTAAATTAAAATCTTCCGAGAGCTCTCTTATTGTTCCATCTACCCTTGCTCTCAAAATAGCTTGTTTTTTTAAATTTTCAAATAAAGATGAAAACTCTCCTTTCCTGTCTTTTACAACAGGTGAAAAAATTATGAAACGAACACCTCTTTCGCTTTTAAAATCAGGTTCATTTTTAATAATCTCAAAAATATTTTGGACAATTTCCTGAGAAGATTGGCGTTCGATTTCTCTGCCACATTCAGGACAGTGAGGATGCCCAACCCTCGCATATAAAAGTCTTAAAAAATCGTAAACTTCGGTAATAGTTCCAACGGTAGACCTGGGATTTTTACTCGTTGTTTTTTGGTCTATTGCAATTGCCGGAGATAACCCATCTATTTTATCTACATCAGGTTTATCCATTACGCCTAAAAATTGTCTTGCATAAGCTGATAGACTTTCCACATATCTTCTCTGACCCTCTGCGTATATTGTATCCATTGCCAAAGAAGATTTTCCTGAACCCGATACGCCGGTAAAAATAACCATCTTATTTTTAGGAATATCTAAATCAATGTTTTTTAAATTGTGTTGGCGCGCACCTCTAACTAAAATGTGCGATATTGAATCTTTCATAGCTTAAACATTGTACAAGATAAACGCCACCTGTGTCTACGGGTTTTATTTGGGTATAAAAATCTTCTTAAAACTTAAAAATTAAAATATTAGATTAATCCTTATCTTTCTTTTCTTTATCTCTATCTTTATCCTTATCCTTATCTTCATCACCATCTTCTTCATCTTTTTCAGGGCAAAGGCTTTGAGGAATATTAGTGCCTTTTATAAACAACTCTGAAATTCCACATTTCTCATCTCTTTTTATAAAAACGTTTGCGGGTCTTTCAAACAATTCGTTGGGTTTATCCTTTAAAATTTCTGTCATAATTTTATTCCAGATAGGTGCTGCTCCTGTAAGACCTGAGGCCAACCCCTGTCTCATAGGAGAGGCGTCGTTATTACCTACCCAAACACCAACAACATAAGAAGGGGTGTATCCCAGCGTCCAGTTATCTTTTATATTATTAGTGGTACCGGTTTTCACCGCAACCTTATGTCCCGGAATTGAAAGAAAATTATTTACACCGAAAGCGGGGAGTCGGGCGTTTTGATCAGATAAAATGTCCCAAAGTAAATAAGAAACTTCCGGTGATAGTACAGTTTTTTCGGCATCTTCGCTTTCATAAATTTCGTACCCGTTCGAATCTTTTATACATAGGTAAACCTTTGGTTCTTTGTGCACGCCCTGACGAGCTAAAGTTGCATAAACATTTGTGTGGTCTAACAACCTCACTTCCTTTCCCCCGAGCGTTATCGAAAGCCCGTAAGAACCGTCCGGTTCCCAACCTGTTAAACCCATCTCCTTGCCTTTTAATACAATGTTATCAACCCCAACAGCGTTAGCTACTTTTACGGCAGGAACATTGTATGAATTTGCTAAAGCTTGTCTTAGTGTAACTTTACCGTGATACTGCCCGTCATAATTAACGGGGGTGTAATCTTTCGATCCCTTAAATTTATATGTAATAGGCGAATCATTAATAATTGAAGCCGGGGTAAAACTTCCGGATAAAGCCAAGGCGTAAGTTACGGGTTTAATTGAAGAACCCGGCTGTCTCGTTGCAGTAACCACATCGTAAGCACCCCAAACTTCTTTAAAATAATCTACGGAACCAACATAAGCTAAAACCTCTGCATTTCTAACATCCATAACTACTGCGGCACCGTTTGAAAATCCTAAATATGAATTTTTATTTACTTCTTCCGTTACTATCGACTGAACTTTTTCCTGAATATCTAAATCTAATGTTGTAGTCACGGTAAGACCACCAAACTCTACATATCTTCTTCCGTATCTTTTTTCTAAATCTTTTCTAATATAGTCAACGAAGTGAGGGGCTCTAATATAACCATCGGTGTTGGCAAAAATTAATTCTTCTGAAATAGCCTTTTCGAATTCTTTTTCATCTATATATCCTAAACTAAGCATCCTTTCCAAAACATACCCCTGTCTTGATTTTGCAGTTTCGAGATCGGTTGCCGGTGAATAACTGGTTGGTGCCGTAGGAAGTCCTGCAAGCAAAGAAGCCTCGGCCAACGATAGTTCCCAAACATCTTTATTGAAATATTTTTTGGAAGCTGTTTGTATTCCCCAAGCTGTCCCGCCGTAAGGAATATTATTCAAATACATTTCAAATATGTCTTTTTTTGAATATCTTGCCTCAACCAGAACAGCCAAAATCGCTTCCTTAATTTTTCTGGAAAAAGTTCTTTCAGGAGTAAGGAGCACGTTTTTGACTAATTGTTGCGTAATCGTAGAACCTCCTTGCAAACCATTTTCATTTGTTAAATTATTTTTAATTGCCCTAATTACACTATCAACACGTATACCGAAATGACTGTAAAATTTATCATCTTCCACTGCTAATGTAGCGTTTTTTACATAATAAGGAATCTGTTCAAAATCAACTGGGTGGTAATTTCTATCAACATATATCTCGTACATAAGCTTACCCTCCCTATCCAAAATTACTGTTGATTTTTTATTTGCTTCCAATACTAAAGATTCGGGAGAGGGTAATTCTCTGAACCATCTTATGACCGTAATTGGTAAAAATATAAAAAATAAAGCAAATAAAATTCCGGACAGAAAAGTTTTTCTTAAAAACAAGTAAGTGAATATTTTTTTGGGCAAGAGAAATAAATTTTTTATTAACCTGAATATCCAAAACACTGCCGATATAATTGCGTCTTTTAAAAAAACCAAAAATCTAAAAACCGAAAAAATCACAGGTCCTTTTATGGATAATTTTGAAACTTTTTTAATTTTTATAAATAAGGAAGAAAAAATACTTTTTAATAAAACTAGAAGTAGTCTGAAAATATTGATTATAGAATCGCCTAAAAATTCAACAAATTCTAAAAATTTATTCAAATATTGCATAGTTATTTATATGGGTGGGGTTAATGCCAATATATATGAAAAATCCGAGCAGTCAATAATATATGATATTAATTAATGAATACCGAAATAATAGCAATTTATATTGTACCTATTTAGTAAAGACAAACATCAAACAGACTTTTTAATTTCTCTTATTTTATCTCTTAAAGTTGCAGCTTTTTCAAAATTCAAAACTTCGGCTTCATATTTCATCCGGTCTTCTAATTTCTTAATTTCCTTCTTTAACTCCGAAGGAGGTAGTTGTTTATAAT
>CAYRRO010000002.1:25967-27341 GCA_964426685.1 uncultured Candidatus Saccharibacteria bacterium | reverse complement strand
CCAAGAACTTTAGCTTTAACATTGTACGGAGATCTTTCAATATCAGTTTTAAAAGACTTTCCTTTTGAAAAAAGAGATGTTACCACCAAGGTAATTCCCGAGAAAGAAAGAGAGAAAGCATATCAATGGATTAAAGATAAAAACGAACCAACGTTTATCGTTTGCCCTCTAATTGATGTTTCAGAAAGTTTAAGTTTAGAAAATGTAAAAGCTGCACAAGAAGAATACGAAATTTTGAGCAAGGGAGTTTTTAAAGATAAAAAGGTCGGGCTATTGCACGGAAGAATGAAATCAAAAGAAAAAGAAGAAACGATTGAAAAATTCAGAAGTGGGGAAATTGAAATCCTTGTTTCCACACCTGTAATTGAGGTAGGAATTGATGTTCCTGACGCCGCAGTAATAGTAATAGAAAGCGCTGAAAGATACGGATTGGCAAGTCTTCATCAGTTAAGAGGAAGGGTAGGAAGAGCAGAAAAAGAAGGGTTTTGTTTTGCATTTATGAGCGACAACTCAAGAAATTCATATAAAAGATTAAAATATTTGGAAGAATTAAACAGTGGGATTGACCTTGCCGAAATAGATTTAAAGATGAGAGGGCAGGGAGATATTTTTGGTTCTCTCCAACACGGATTTAAAAAATTAAAAGTTGCAGACATAAACGATTTGCAAATGTTAGAGGATGCAAAAGTTGAAGCTCAGAAGTATTTTCCAAAATTAAATAAGTATCCGGAGCTTCAAAATAAATTGACACAAAGAAAGGGTGAGTATATAACTTCAAACTAGTGTGAAATCAAGAATGAAAAAAATAAAAAACGATAATAGGGCAAAAAAACCTGAAATTAGGATTACAACGGGAAGTGCGAAAAACAAGAGGTTAAAAGCTCCGGCGATAGAGGGATTTAGAGCAGTTCAAGAAGTTGCCAAATCTTCTGTTTTTTCGATTCTTGGAGAAAAAGTGTTAGGGGCAACATGTTTAGATCTTTTTTCCGGAAGTGGGAACATTGGTTTAGAGGCTTTAAGCCGAGGTGCAGAGTGGTGTGACTTTGTGGACAGCAATTATCTAAGCTGCGAGGTAATAAAAGAAAACATAATAAATTGCGGTTTTATTGAAAAAGCAGAAGTTATAAGAAAAGAGGCCGCTAAATATGTTGTAAATACAGAAAAAACCTACGATATTATATTTTTAGATCCCTTTTACAATGATATTAATCATAAATTTTTGGTTTCAAACCTGGAAAATATTCTTAACAAGGATGGGGTTATTATTTTCTTCCATGGAGAAAATCTTGATTTAACAACATTAATTGAGGGAACTGGACTAAACATAATGGAGGAGAGGAAGTTCGGAAAGAGTTTTTTTACTATCTTATCAGC
>CAYRRO010000002.1:0-25867 GCA_964426685.1 uncultured Candidatus Saccharibacteria bacterium | reverse complement strand
CCCAATGTATATTTCACCCCGAGCAAATAACTGTTAAAATTGCTATCATAAATTAGTTGAGAAAAGTAAATAATTAAAATCAATTTAAAAAAACTAAGGATATAAAAAATGGCAGTACCAAAAAGAAGAACCTCAAAAGGTAGAACAAGAAGAAAAAGAAACATACATTATAAAGCAAAAGAAGTTCAGGTAGTCCAAACAAAAAGTAAAAAGGGCTACAAGAGACCTCATATTGAGGAATCTGTTGAAATATAAATGATTTCAGACACAGACCCAAGACACACATCCAGAAAATTAGCACTATCATCCATATTTTCATGGTCTTTTTCTGAACCTGATATTGATAAAAATGTTGAAACATCGGCTGAGATGCTTGAAGAAGAGGGGATATCCTACGATGACGAGCTTACAAAATTTATTGTAAACGGAGTTAGAGAGCACACCGACGAAATAGACAAAATAGTTGAAGAGTGCGCTCCTGACTGGCCTATTGACAAAATAGCTAAAATTGATTTAGTTATACTGAGAATTGCCATATTTGAGGTATTATTTGGCAAAAAAACACCGGTTAAGGTAGCAATAGACGAAGCAATTGAAATTGCTAAAGAATACGGTAATGATACCTCACATAAATTTATTAACGGGGTTTTAGGCACAGTAGTAGAAAAATACTTACCTAAAGAAAAAGACGCCGTTAAGAAGGAATAATTTAATGTCAGACTATTTAGGAAAAATTAAAAAGGTAATAACAGAAAAAGCAGGTTTGGAATCCTCAGAGATTAGTTCTGAGTCCTATATAGGAGATGATCTGAATATAGGTGATATGGAGCTTTTGGAGATTCTTGAAGAGCTTGAAGAAACGTTTCACGTAGAATTGATTGAAAGATCAGATAGTTTTGAAACTATTCAGGATATTATCGATCTTTTAGAAGAAAAAATTCAGTAAAAAATTGGCTGAGGAAAAGACAAAGTATTCTTATTAAAGAATCCTTCGTTTTTTTCCCAGAAATAAAAATGTCTTTTGACTTTAATAAAGTACAGGAAATATTAAAAACTAAATTGGAGGACGAGTATCTATTTAAAACTGCCTTCACTCATAGATCTTATTTAAACGAGCACGCAGAAAACGGCCACAAGTCAAATGAAAGATTAGAGTTTTTAGGAGACGCCGTTTTACAACTTCTTTCCTCAGAATATCTTTTTAAAAATTATTTAAATTCACCGGAAGGAGATATGACTAATTATAGATCCGCTGTTGTATGCACCACTTCAATAGGAGAGGAAGCAAGGAGATTAGGTTATGGAGAGATGCTTTTATTATCAAACGGGGAAGAGAGCACGGGGGGTAGGGATAGGGAATATATTTTAGCTAATACTTTTGAGGCGGTCTTAGGTGCACTTTATCTTGAAAAAGGATTGGAGTTTTGCAGAGAGTTTGTGGAAAGAGAACTTCTTTATAAAATTGAGGATGTAATTAAAAAAGAAAAATACAAGGACGCGAAATCAGTTTTTCAGGAAAAAGCTCAGGAGAAATTTGGTGTTACACCAACTTATAAAATCGAAGATTCTTGGGGCCCTGACCACGAGAAAAATTTTAAAGTAGGAGTTTTTGTAGGAGATAAATTATGGGGAGAAGGCCAAGGTAAAAGCAAACAAAAAGCGGAACAGAACGCAGCTGAAAAAGCCTTAGAAAAAATAGACAATTAATTACCCTTCTGCTACAATCAATCAGCTATGTCACTAACAATAAGATTATCAAGAATAGGAAGAAAAAATCAGCCGGCTTATAAGCTGGTGGTTTCTAATACCAGAGACAAAAGAAATGGAAAATATGTTGATATTTTGGGTCACTTCAATCCGTTTGATCCTCAAAATAAATTTGCGTACGATAAAGAAAAATATGAAAAGTGGGTCAAAAACGGAGCTCTTGTTACAGAAGCCGTAAAAAAATTAATGGAGAATAAATACGAGTTTGTAAAGTACGATCCCAAAAAGATAAAAGAAGAAAAAGAAAATGCTAAAAAACTTGCTGAAGAATCAGCGAAAGAAGTAAAACCTGAAAATAAAACCGAAGAAGTTAAAGCCGAGTCTGAAGAATCAGAAGAAAAACCAGCGGAGGAAGTAAAACCAGAGCCTGAAAAAGAAAATGTAGAAAATGACGGGGAAACACCCGCAGAAGAAGTAAAGGAAAAACCGGCAGAAGAATCTAAAGAAGAAGTTCAAGAAGAATCCAAAGGAGAATAATATGAAAGATTTTCTGGAATTTTTGATCAAAGAAATTGTTTCAAAACCTGAAGAAGTAGAAGTCACCGAAAATAATGACGGGGAGATTTTCATTTACAATGTACATGTTTCAAACGATGATATGGGCGTGGTAATTGGAAAAGAAGGTAAAAATATTAAGGCCTTAAGAAATATTGCCAAAGCTAAAGCTATTAAAGACAATGTAAGAATTCAGATTGTACTGGAAGAAAATCAAGAAGCTTCTGAAAATTAATTTTTAAATGATTAAGTTTGATATAGTTACACTTTTTCCCACACTTTTTACCGAACATTTTAATAATCTTCCATTTAAAAAAGCGGTTTCAAAAAAACTAGCGGAATATAATCTTTGGGATTTAAAAAATTATTCAACTAATAATTACGGTTCGGTTGATGATAAAACCTACGGGGGTGGGGTAGGGATGGTCATAATGATTGAACCTGTTTTTAAAGCACTGTCTGATATTCACAGTGAAAAAATAATGGAAGATAAAATAAAAGGTGATGAAAAATTTTTCACAGAAAATAATAAAAGAATTGTAGTACTATCACCAAGAGGAGAGAGGTTTAATCAAAAAAAAGCCGAAGAACTATCAAAAAGTACTCAAATTACATTCATTTGTGGCCGCTACGAAGGTTTGGACGCAAGAATTGAGGACAGTATTGCTACAGATGTAATCTCCTTGGGAGACTTTGTGTTAAGCGGTGGGGAGATTCCTGCTTTAGCAATAATGGAAAGTGTTACAAGAATTCTACCCGGTGTTTTAGAAAAAGAAGAAGCATCAAAAATAGAAAGTTTTTCTTTTTTAGATGAAAAGGGAAGAGAATTTATCGAGTATCCACAATACACCAGACCTGAAAACTTTAAGGGCTTGGAGGTTCCTAAAGTACTGTTGTCGGGAAATCATAAGGAAATAGAAAAATGGAGAGAAGAAGAATCTAAAAAAGTCAGTTCAAAATAATACTAATTTAACCAAAAAAATAATCACAAAAAATCAAGCATCGCTCGTGAGTGTATTTATGCAAAAAGTAAACAGACAGCTGTGCAGTGTTAAACCTTACTGAGTAGGAAAGATTGAATTCTCTTGGGTTTCTTCAGGTTCAACCGGTGCTTCTGTCACAGGCGTTGTATTCTGAACAGGATTGGTGGGATTTATATTATTTGCGTTTTCAGTGGGATTGTCGATATTGTCAGTATCAGTGGTTTCCTCAGTCGCTTGTACGGACTCTTCTGCCTCTTCAACTTCTTCTAGCTTCTCTTCTTCTGCCTGAATATTTTTGTTAATAAAATCGTAATAATCCAATTCCTTAAGCATACTCATAAAACTCAAAAACTCATTGCTTGTGACATCTATTTTTATTGGATCATCGGTAACTGCAGAAGATTGTACAAATAAATAAGGGGAATCTACGGAAAATGTACTTGAAACAGCGGCTCTATCCTCAGAGGTCTTATCAGAAATAGAATATCTAAAACTTGGAACGCTAACAAATCTGGAGGCGTTTTCGATTAACTCCATGAATACTATTAATTGCTCAAAACTTGAATTTACGCCCATAGAAACACTCACGGTATCCAAACCTGTTGAAGAATTACCTTTAGAACTATAAGAAAAACTAAGTTTTTCCAAAGATGTTCCGGCTTTTTCAGCCATTTGTGAGGCTTGATCTAATAATCTGGGAACTTCGGGTTCAGATACTAAAACTTTATTCACAATTTCAGAGTTCTCATCAAAAACACTCTTATAATCAACCAACCTATTCAAAGCCGATGCTTTTTCAGTCAACGTGTTTTTTAAAATTATTTTCCCTTCAAGTTCCTGCTTTTTTACAGGAAGACTTTTGTACGAGGGCGTAATATAAAGTATCAAGAGCAACACGGCGCCTACTATTGCAACTAGAGGAATAAGAAAGTTCAAAAGAGTATCTTTTATTTTATAAAGCAACATACTTGCTTCTTTTTTAGCTTTGTTTTCTTCAGGCATCATAGACCTTGTAACCTCCCATCTTGATATGTCAGAACTATAAAAAACTTAACACTGTTATTAGATTTATCTAAACTGACAGAATTTAAAGAAAGAGTTGTAAAAAGATCTCTTAACTCGGCGTTACCATCAAGAAATTCTTTATTAAGCAAATTGTCCATAAAACTTTTTAGTGAAATGTAACTTCCGGAAGTTCCGGATATGCTAATTTGCCCGGGGCGAATATCTGAATTCTGAATTGAAACATCAGATGGTTTTCTTACCTCAAGTTCTTTCAGCAAAAGTGAATACTTAGACCTTCCGGTAAATAAATTTTTTAACGCGTTGTACCTTTTATCTAAATTCCTTGCAGCAATTTCAACTTCTGACATGGACTTAATTTTTGTTCTTAATGATTCAATTTCAGAATCGGTTTTTTGGATTTCTGAATTTACTTTTGAAAGATTTGTAAAGAAGTATACCGACACACCTATCGAGATTAGCAATAAAATTATTGTGAAAATAGAGCTTGAAGCTAAAACTTTAGATTTTTTTTGCTCTACAACCTCGGTTTGCGGAATTAAATTAATATCATTTAACATTTTTGACTCCTCTCAAAGCCAAACCAATTGCGGAAGAATAACTGGCAATATCTTCCATTAAACTTTGCTTTCTTTTTTCTAATTTCTGGGAAACTTCAATATCATTTAAAGGGTTGGCCAACATTACCTCTAAATCAAGCTTATCTGCTATATATAATATTAAATTAGGCATTAGGGCAGTTCCTCCACTTATAATAACTCGTTTAATGTTAGCAGAAGGATTATGATTTGTGAAGAATAATATTCCACGTCTTACTTCAGCAATAATATTATCTATTATTGGACCTATTGCTTGAGCTACCTTCCCCTCACCTTGATAGGGATCTAAACCATAAACTTTTTTGTATTCTTCAGCCTGCGCGTGATCCAAATCTAAATTCTGCATTATAGTTTTTGTCATTATATCCCCACCGATTGGAATGGACCTTGTAAATCTAACGTGACCTCCATAACAAACTACCATAAGACTATTTTTAAAACCTAACTCAAGAATCGTAGTTCCAGAAGGGTATTCCTCAGTATCACCAAGAACTCTACCTAACGCCACGGTTTCAGGTTCAATTGCTCGGGGGGTTAGTTTAGCCTTTTTCACAATATCAATATATTTTTCTACCACATTTTTTCTTGCCGCCACTATTTGAACCGCCATTTTTCCCTTTTCAGAAAAATTTTCATCCAATTTTTGGTAGGAAACGTTAACTTGATCAAGAGGGAAGGGAATATGCTGCTCAGCTTCATATTTTATAGAACTTTTTAACTCTTTATCGTTCATTATAGGCATCTTTATCACTGTCATAAAAACGTAAGTTTCATCTATACTTAAAATGACATCGGATGTACTAAAACCTGTTTCAGAAAAAAACTCATTCAAAGAAGAGGCGATTCCGGAGACGTCTTCGAGCGGGTCCGATGAGGATGAAAATTTGTTGTTGGTGTAAGTACCGAAATTAGTAAGAATTATCTTACCTTTTTTTTCTTCAAGCTCTACCGCTTTTATGCTTCTTTTTCCGATATTTAATCCTACGATGGGCATAAGTTAATGCTACATTAATCAGGCCTGTTAGACAATGGGGTATCAGGTGATTTTTGATAAATCACGTAGTCAAAATACTCCGGAACAGCGCCTGTAGTTTTTAAAACCTGTACTGTTTTAACCGCATCTCCTGCTCTTCCAACAGAAGTAATAAGTATCCCTTGACTTGGAATACTTTGGCCTGTGGAAGGAACAAAATGCATCAGTGCGTCGTCGTTGTAGGGTTTAACTCTCAAAACCCTCGGGGTACCTGAAGTAGCAACAGAAAAACAGTTAGAATGCCCGTGCAAAGAAGCTGCTTCGTCAAAACCGTTAATAACCCCTGCATACCCCACGGGATTATAAGCAAAAACATCATTTAAGATGCTTCCGGATAAATCGTACACATAAGAAGCATAAACTGAAGCCACGCCGTCCCAACAAACATCAATATTTGAAGAACTACCGTAACCGTTCAAGGATAGCTGATAAACCTCTCCGTTGTAAACTTTTATACTGTAAGGGTCGCTTGTGGAACCTGCAAAACTCAAAGTGACATCGGCACGCGCTCTGTAATTTGATTCCCCCGATATTTCCAGAACACAGTCATTACCGCAGTTATTATAATTTATATAGTTTTCCAAAGTTTCCTGAGGAACTACGAGCATGTTTTCTATTGCAGCTTCAGCCACTGCTAAAGCTCGGGTTGAGTTATCTGATTCAGAAATATTTTTTAAGGTGGACATATACCTACTGGAAACAGTAACACCGATGGCAAGTGCTATTGCCATAATTATCACTGCTATTATTAAAGTCTGTCCTTTTTCATTTTTATTTTGAAATTCTTTTTTATAAATCCAAAAAAAAGTCATTTTTTAATTATCAATAACCACCCCTGATAGTGATGGTGGATTCAATTTTTACCTCACCCGCGTAAGTGGGGCCTGCCTCTACTTGAGCTTGTTTAAAAATTAATTTGGTAACCACCGCCTTGGGATTATTTCCAATCACATCAAAACACGGAGATGAGGGAGAGGATGAAACCCTAATACCCCCCGGGCTCGAATTTGATGTTAAATCGTCAAAACTACCGGCGCCTATCCGTCTTTGAAGAACGCTTCCACTGGTTAGCTGATAAGTAACTTGAGAATTTGATCTTAAAGTAATAATTAAACTATTATTGGGACCTGTAGTAGCATCAAGGGCATCTCTTAACTCTTTTTCTAATTTTAAAGTAACAAAGTTAGCTTGTTGTTCTATTTCGTTTATAACTTGAGTTTTTGTGTTAGATCTAATAAGCGACAACAACATATCGCTTGTTAAACCAACAGTTAAAGCAAGTAAAAGCACAACTAATAGCATCTCTATTAAAGTAAAGCCTTTTTGATTATTTTTTTGTTTCATCTTCCCCTCCAATTTGAAAGGTCAGTGTAAATATAAGAACCTTTTTGCTGATCTCCGACAGCCCATGTTACTGAAACAGATATTCGAACTACTGAGGGTGGGTTAGAAGGATCAGTAATGTCATTCCCCTCTATATCAGTAACTGTAAAGCTACGAGTAACAGCTTTGGCTCCAGTCGGAGGCTCTGTTGAATAATTTGATGCCGGCTCCCCACCAGCTGGATCCATATGGCACGGAGTATCTATTGTACAGGCATAAACGGCATTGATAAAAGCCTCCCAACTAAGAGGCGTGTCCTCACTTATATAACCATCTCTATAAGCTCTAACTAACTCGACTTCCCTGTTGGCAATTTTGGTTCCTTCAAGTAAAAGCTCGCTATCAAGAGAGGTTCTTAGTGTAGAAATAGAAAGTGAAATCAATGCTGTAATGACGAGTGCAGATACTCCGAGGGCAGCAATGACTTCTACAAGAGCAAAGCCTTTTTGGAGTTTTTTTATTTTATTGTTTTTTTTATTATTTTTATTCATTTTTATTTTTAATAAATCAATCCGGCGGAAGTGAAAGTAATGGTTTTGCCAGGATCTGTCGGTTTTGCAGTTAAATAGTCTATTTTAATTGTTGTGTTAATGGGTACGTTCGATGTAATATCTCCATTTTTTATGTCAAAAAATAAACACCTGTCTGTTGTACCTTTATAAACTATTGTGTTAGGTATTTTGAACTCGCCTTTTTCTGAGGCCGTAAGCCCACCGGCGGGATTATAGTCCGGAGGGCATGTGGTGTCCGTAGATATAAAATAATCAACAGTTTCAGAACCACTAAGTAAATAAACACCCCAATATCTCGCTCTGTTTCCACTATTTTCAGGAATTTCTTCATTTGAGGAAGCTCCTGTTAGAGCTTTGTTTTGAATTGTTCTAAGGTCACTTTTTAATTGTTCCTGAGCCTGTTTTAAATTTTGATCTCTTAGATATGTTGAAAAAGAAGGGATTATACTCCCGCCTAAAATAGCAATAATAGACATAACTACCAGAAGTTCAATTAAGGTAAAACCTTTTGAATGATTAGGCAGATTAACATTCATATTTAAATATTAGCATAAAAATTAATGCGTGATGAGATTCAAATTATTTCCAACTTCAAGAAAATCAAGACTATCGCCCCCATCTTCTGACATTTTTTCAACGTAATATTCTAATTTTGCACTTATCTCATAACCGTTGGAATTGTGAAAATAACAATAATGAAAAATATCAGTGTTTAAGGGATCAATCGGCAGTTTTTCTGTGTAAGAAGAAAGATTTTCATAAATCCATCCGGGGTTTGAACTGTCTAAATCTGACGAACCCGAAGGCAAGATATTACTGCACCTTAAAATATTTTCCTGATCGGGGTATCTTTGGTTATCCAACAAAAACTCACTAACAGCACGGTCTAAAATATTCATATCAGAAAGCCTCTGGTTATCTCTGGCTTTTTTCATCTGATCCAAAGGATGAACTAGAATACTAATAATAGTAAAGACGGCCATTAAAATAGCGATAACGACCATTAATTCTACAAATGTAAAACCTTTTTGAGAATTTTTAGAAAAAATCATATTACATTGGGTTTTGAACACAGTAGCAACGATTACTTGTGACACACCCATAACCTGAAGCAGGGGTGCAGTTAGATGTATCAGTAGAGGTACACGATCTTTTTTCATCAACTGTGTTCATTATTTCCATAATGCCACCTAAGATATATGCACCATTAGTACGAGAACGATAATAATATTTAAAACTATCATTTGCTGCATTTCCGTAGCAATTAACGCCAGAATTATCTCCGTCTCTAGGGTCAAGAGGAATTTTACTCATGTAATTAACAAGATCAGTGTTTGTTGTACCTAAAGTTAACCAAGAATCTACTTGTGGTGGGTATCTTCGATTATCAGCAAAATAAAGCTCTAAGGCATTTTGAATCATTTTTAAATCACCAACTCTTTTGGAATCTCTGGATTTTGCCTGTACTCTTGGTATGTTTATTACAGTAATAACTACACCAGCAAGAATACCAATAATAACAGTAACTATTATCATTTCTACTAAAGTAAATCCTTTTTGTTTTTTATACATATTTTTAAAATCAGTAAAAATTTATTTACAAAAAGATTTTAGATAAGTTTGAACTTTCAAGCTTATTTAAAAGTCTATAAATTTTAAATTTACTTTTTTTGTGTCCCAGGCCCCGCCGAAGGCGGGGCTTGAGGAAAAATACCAATGCAAATCCAACATTAAACAAAAACAAACAACTTATTCTGGCAATCATTCTGTTGACTCATCCCCAGTTTCAACTTGAACACAGCCCTGTTCAATTAAGGTTTCTGTTTCAGTCCCATCATAAGTAACACCCCCGGGGCAAAGTAAAAGACCTTGGTTGGAGTCAAAAAGGAATATCTCATCAATCCTATTAGCTGGATCTAGATAAAACTTTGCTGCAGCAATCCTAAACATCCCTGAAAGCAAATCAGGCCCATGTGATATAAAATGCATATAGCAAGGACCTGCAGTACCGTTCTGTGGAGAAACACCGTCAGTTCCACAAACAGTAGGAAGCTGCGTACCACTTATAGTGAAATATCCATCCAATGGATGATTGGCTGAGCTATTATCCACTACTAGAGTGGTGTTCTCTAATTCCGTCGTAACTGCTGAAGTAGCAGGCAATTCCCCTATACCAGCTCTTACAGTATTAATAGCAAAGGCTGCTTTTAAAACTGAGGCTCTTACAGCAGCGTTTCTAGACCTATTTTGTTGTCTAACAGGATTTATAACAGCAATAAGAACACCTGCTAAAATACCAATGATAACAATAACGATTAAAAGCTCGATAAGCGTGAAACCTTCTTCTTTTCGGTGAAACGATTTCTTAATTAATTTTTTCATATTTTTTTCGTTTCACCCCCCTTCCAAAACCTAAATTTTTAAATTTCCTAAATTTCATAGCAACAAGGCATATTTATTTAGTTGCCTAATCTGTATTAAAGTATGAACTGAATTATTTTTAGTGTCAAGAAATAAAAGGCCACAAACATCAGAAAAAATCAAAACTAAAAATTAATTTAGTTTCTATTCTCTTCCTGATTAGCTAAAATTCTCCCAACCTCTTCAACAACCTTATCCGGTGTAATTTCTGATTTTATTAAATATCCATCTGCACCCGAACCAAAAACTTCCTGAATAATGTTTTCGCTATTTAAATTAGTAAGAGCAATAACAATACCTTTTTTTAACTCAGGGTGGTCCTTAATTTCTTTTAAAATTTTTATACCATCCTTACCGGGAAGCATTATATCCAAAAGTAAGATATCCCAATTGTCGTCTCTGATTTTTTGCATACCTTTTTCCCCGTCAGCTACCTGGTCAACGACGTATCCGGCCATACTCAAAACTTCAGCATATATTTCTCTAATATCATGCTCGTCTTCTACTATGAGAATATTATTTTTTAGTATTTTCTTTTCATCCATACTTAAAATTTACCACTAATAAAATAATGCTTCAAGGGAATATAAAATATTTTAAAAAATACTCATACCAAAAGAGTAGGGCAGGGGGTTGAAAATATAAATGATAATAAGTCTATATATAAAATAGGGGATCAACTCAAAAATCTAATTCGAAAGAGGCATCTGACTTATCTTTAAAATCTCATCTCTATCGTCATTTTTTGAAGCTTTACAAGCTCTGATATCCCCGCATAAAATACATTTGTGATAAATTACTTCCTCACCATTTTCAATTTTCAAACCAATGGGGTTCATTAAACCGCCACAATTTTCACCACGATCGCCGGGAAAAACATCAACATGTTTTGACCACAAACATTTAGGACAGTGGTTAGTATAACCATCTCCTTCAACCACATAACCACAATTTTCACAAACAAAATTTTCAACTTTTTTAATAAATTTTCCCGACATAACTTTTAATTATTTAAAAAATACCATATCATTATATACAGTAAATTTGAATTAAAAATGGAAAAACAAACTGTCCAATTAAAAGAGGAAGAGCTGTTGGCTCTGGTAGATAAAAACCGAGCTTTAGACGCGACTTATAAACTCATTGAAATAATCCTGGGAACTAATGATTTTGACGAGATGACTCAAAAAATAGCTGATATTATTCCGATGGCCTTGGGTTACGAACTTGCAATACTTTGGCTAATAGATGAAAAAAAAGAAAAGCTTGTTAAAACTTCAATATCTCAAACTATTAAAGACGAGCAGTTAATGAACAAACTTAAAGATTCATTTAAAAATTCCAGTATTGCTTTGGGTTATCAAGACAATCTCTGTGTTAAAGCAATAACTGAACAAAGGCAATATGTTTCAACCGAACTTTTTGATTTTTTAGGACCTGCCGTTACATATGAATCTGCAAGAGAGATTCAAGATATGATGGGAACTGATCTAAACATTGCAACACCCCTCATGGTAAGAAGTACACCTATTGGAGTTCTGATTATAAGTATGTCTAAGGATGAAAAAGGTTTAAATGATTTTGAAAAAGAAATGCTTAGAAAATTTTCCGAAAACGCAGGAATTGCTCTTGAAAATTCAAAACTTTATAAAACTTTAAAAGATGCAAAAAATGACTTAGGCGAAGCTTATGAAAATTTAATTGTCTTAAATAAAATGAAGGATGAGTTTTTAACTGTAGCCTCACACGAATTAAGAACTCCGATGACTATTGTTAAAAGCTATCTTTGGATGTTAGAGCAACAGAAGGTGGGAAAATTAAAGAAAAAACAGTTGGAGTATTTGGGGAAAGCTTCAAAAGGAACCCAAAGAATGATAGACCTGATAAACGATATGTTGAATATTTCAAAGTTCGAACAGGATAAGGTGTTTTTTAATATTCAACAAGTTGACTTATGCGAATTGATAAAAGAAATTGTTTCCAGTTTTGAAATAAAAGTAAACGGAAAAAATATTTATTTAAAATTCGACGAGTCGTGTTCAGATGCGTTTGTTGATGTAGACAAAGAAAAAATGAGAGATGTGCTAATGAATTTGATTGATAACGCGATTAAATTTACTAATCAGGGAGGGATAGATGTAGGGATACAAATTGATCTCGATAAAGTAACAGTATCAATAAAGGATAGCGGATCAGGAATTAGCCAAGAAGATTTACCAAAACTATTCCATAAATTCGGAAGGATTGACAATTCTTACACCATAGCTTCTGATACAGGAGGAACAGGTCTTGGTTTATACATTGCAAAACTATACATAGAAGGGATGGGAGGAAAAGTGTGGGCTACATCAGAGGGAACCAGCAAAGGAAGTACTTTCTGGGTATCCATTCCGAAAAGCAAAATAAATACAAGAACACCTGATTACAAGGCACAAACCAACAAAGATTTCACAAACAGAGTTACCTCAATTATACAAAGATAAATTGAGGATATAATTTTCAAGAATTTAAAAAAGACTTCCTAAACCGCTATACCATAACCAAATCTGATTTCCGAACAGAAGTATTAAAACACTCCCCAAAATCAAAAAAGGGCCGAAAGGTATAGAATCCTTCATAGTTTTCTTTTTCATTAACATTAAGAAAACACTATAAAACGCACCTAAAACATACCCCATAAAAACAGCCATGAAAGCCATAGGAAAACCGTTAACCAACCCGATTAAAAAACCCAATTTAACATCGGCGTCCCCCATACCCCTACCTTTAGTAATAAAAATTAAAAACTGAAAGAAAAGTGCAATTAAAATTGCCCCTCCAACAACGTATCCAAAATCTTTTAAAGATAAAATTACTCGGTTAGTGAAAAAATCAGTTTGTAATAGGTAAACACCAAAACTATCATTTTTTAAATTATTATAAATTTCAGATAAATCTAAAAATCTAAAAATTATGGAGGTTAAAAAAACAAATATTATTGAAGGGATTATTACTGAATCTAAAATCAAGCAAAACTTCATATCAGTCAAAACCATAACAATAAAAAAAGAAAAAACGACAATATAGTAAAAGAGTAGGAACACACTCTCGGCGTTTATTTCATAAGAAAATTTAGATAAGTGGCCTGATAACATAAACGCTACACCGGTCAATAATTCCGAAAAAGGATGATAAAAAGAAAGTTTTTTGTTGCAAAAACTACAACGACCCTTTTGAAATATAAAAGAAAAAATTGGGATAAGGTTTTTTACTTTTAAGGTTTTTTTACAGAAATCACATACAGAACGTCCAAAAACTATCTTTTTCCCTACAGGCAAACGGTCAGATATAAGATTCAAAAAAGAACCTGCAAAAGCACCGAATATAAACAAGTAGATAAACACCACTGCCTGCATAAAATGTATATTACATTAACAAAGGTATTTTAAAAAGTGTATTTGTTGGGAGCGGGGTGGGGGAGGTTTGGTAAAAAAGGAAACTATGTGTACTGAAAAACAAGAAGGGTAGATAAGTATGTATTTTTTTAGATATAATTTAAGATATGAATATTAAAGAAGAAGAAAAAAACAAAGGCTTTGTGTGTATAAATTGCAAAAAATGGGTACCTGTTAGTAAGTACGATAAGACCGTAAATAGAAATCACTGCCCGCACTGTCTGTGGTCAAAACATGTAGATAGCGATGTAGCCGGGGATAGAATGTCTTTTTGCAACAGTGGGATGAAACCAATAGGGTTAACGTCAAAAATTCCAAGAGTTGATAAATGGGGAATGTCAGTAAAAGGGGAGGTAATGATTGTCCACGAATGTATTAAATGTGGAAAAATATCTATAAACAGAATACACGCTCAAGATGATCCAAAAGAAATAATGAAGGTTTTTGAAAATGGAATTTCTTTAAGTCCTGAAAAAAAAGATTCTTTAATAAAAGGAGGTGTGTTTTTGCTGGGAGAAAATAGCAGGGAAGAAGTTAGAAAAAGTATATTCGGTGAGTAGGTTCTAAAAAAAGAGTGAGTAGATTCGCAGGCAAAAGGTAAAAAGTATAAGTATAAAAGGTATTAAATTATCAAAGAAAAGTTTAAATAGCATAAAAAAGTATATAAAAAGGATGCCCCCGCCGAAGGCGGGGGCATCCTTTTTTGTCTTTAGATCCAAAGACGAACTTCAAAATGATATTTAGTTAATTAACAATAAATTTGTTCCAACCTCATATGCTCCGCCAACACCCTCTACAGGGTTGTTGTTCCCACCATCTGTTGCCATTTTTACTGAATTATCAGGATACTCCAAAACGCAATTTAGTTCATATCCTTCTGCATTGGATTGGAATGTATAAACTAACTCATCAGTATTTGTAGGATCTAACGGAAGAGCAGGTATATATCTACCTAACCCGGTCTTTCCTTCAGGCGTTTCGTACTGTACATAACCAGCACCTTCAAGAGGGTCTCCTTTAACACTTTGTATACCATCGAGACTTGTGTGAGGTCCTGTTTCTATAAGTGTCATTTCCCCCTCGGTCAAGGCAATATTAATAGCGCTCCTTAAAGCATCCATATCATTTAATCTGGTTGTATCTCTGGATTTTTGCATAGTTGCCACAGGATTAATTGCTAATAAAACAGCACCTGCCAAAATTGCAATAATTGCAATAACAACTAACATTTCCACTAATGTAAAACCTTTTTGTTTTCTCATTTTTTAATTCACCCCCTCTCGATATGTGTTTCTTACAATTTTTATAACTAATTAATTGTACATTAAACTAAATAGAACTTGTCAACTTATATATAGGAGTAATAACAGATACAACTAAAAATCCTACCATTGTTCCCAACATAACAAGTATTATTGGCTCCAAAGCGGAAGAAAGACCCTTAACTAAATTATTGACCTCGCCTTCGTAATAAACAGCGACTCTTTCCAAAACTTCGTCTGTCTTACCTGTTTCTTCACCGACGCCTGTCATCTGACCTAATAGAGAAGGAAAGGTATTATCGCTCTTAAAAAAAGCCGATAATGAATTTCCTTTTTCAACCTGCCTCGCCGCCTCCTGAATAGATCTTCTAAGTTGCATTCCCGACATAGTTACAGAAACAATGTTTAAAGCATCAACTATCGGAACGGCGGCTCCGATTAAAAGCGAAAGCGTCCTGCTAAAACTCGCGTAATCTTTTTGAAGTGTAATTTTTCCAAAAACCGGTATTTTTATGATTATTTCCGAGATTAAACCTTTACCCTTTTCGGAAGATAAAAAGGATCTTATCCCTATTACAGCACCAATAACTAATATGAGCATTATATAAATATACTTAATAACAAAGTTGGATAGGCCAATTACAAACTTCGTAATAGCAGGAAGTTCAATCTGCATACCTTCATACATTTCGGTTAGCTTAGGAATAACAAATATCATCAAAATGATAACAACCGCAATCATCGCTATCATAACTACCATAGGATATATCATTGCGGATTTAAATTTTGAATTTAACTCCCTGTCAGCCTCCATATTGTCAGCAAGTTTTTTTAAAATAATATCCAACTTACCTGAAGACTCACCGGCTCTAACTAAAGATACATATGTATTAGAAAAAACCTTTGGATAAGTAGAGAAGGAAGCGGAAAGAGAGGACCCGCCTTCAACCGATCTTAAAATTTCAGTAATTATCTTTTTAAATTTTTTATTTTCAGCCTGGTTAGATAAAACTTCCAAAGACCTTGAAATAGGCAGTCCTGCAGAGATCATAGTAGAAAGTTGTCTGGTAAAAGTGACGACTTCTCCAAAAGGTACACCTCGAAGGTCAGAAAAGAAATCGCTCACGTCAGAAGATTTCTCTTTTATAGAAACAACCGTAAACCCTTGATTCTTTAACAGACTTACGGCAATTTCCCTGTTTCTGGCTTCAACATCGCCTGACACCGTGCCTCCGATGTTATTTTTAGCGGTGTAAGAAAACATCGACATATCTATTTTTTATCAATGAGTCTCCTTAACTCACCCGGTTTAGCGGAGTACTTCAAACCATCTTCTACTGTAACTAAACCGCTCGTTATTAAATTTGCAATACTTTTTTCCATACTTATCATTCCGTATTGAGCGCTTGTATTTATAACGTTATCTATCATGTGTGCTTTACCCTCTCTGATAAGATTGGAAATTGCATCATTTTTAACCATTAACTCACAAGCAACTATGGTGCCTTGTTTGGAAGAGGGTAGTAATCTCTGAGATATTATTACTTCAATAACCTGAGAGAGTTGGGATTTAACTTCATTTTGTTTTTCCACATCAAAGGATGAGATTATTCTATCAACTGTTTGGGAAGCGGAGTTTGTATGCAAAGTAGTAAAAACTAAATGACCTGTTTCTGCAATCTGAAGAGCAGACCTGATAGTGTCACTGTCTCTCATCTCACCTATAAAAACTACATTAGGATCTTGTCTTAAAACGGATCTTAAGGATATATCCCAAGAGTGTGAGTCTAAAAACATTTCTCTTTGTTCAATAAGTGAAAGTTTATTGGTAAACACGTATTCAATAGGGTCTTCTATTGTAACAATGTGCTCAGCTCTAGTATTGTTTATATGATCAATCATTGAAGCTATCGTGGTTGATTTTCCCTGACCTGTTGGACCAACGACAATAACCAAACCCTGTTTTAGATTACAGACACTGTTTATAATCGGGGGAAGATGTAGCTCATCAAAAGTCGGTATCTGCATCTTAATATATCTTAAGGACATGGAGGGGTAACCTTTTTGAAAAAAAGCATTGACTCTAAATCTTGCTTTTTGACCTAGAGCTAAGGAGAAATCCAACTCCTTGTTTATATCTAAAAGATCTCTTTGTTTTGTATCAATAATCTGGGAAAAGATAAATTCCACATCATCAGGTGTAAGAACTTGATAATCCTCCAAGGGCTTTAGAGAGGTGTTTATTCTCACAAAAGGCCTTGCTCCAACCGATAAGTGAAGATCGGAAGCATCCAATTCAACTACTTTTTCTAGCATTTGAGTTGCATTTATTTTCATTTTAATTTTCCTTGTTCATTTAAATTAAAAAATAACATTAAAATTATATCCCTAACTGAACTTATTTAGTAACCCTCATAACTTCCTCCAAGGTTGTTTCTCCTTGAAGAGCTCTGACGTAACCATCTTGCAAAAGAGTTATCATCCCCTCTTCTTTTGCAATTTGCTCAATTTTTGTGGAGGGGGCTTTTGAAATTGTAGCCTCTCCGATTTTCTCAGACATTGTCATAAGCTCAAAAATACCAACTCTTCCTTTATAACCATTGTCACATTTAGGACAACCTTTTCCACGGTATAGAGTTAATTTATCTTTTGCCACTAAACTTTTGATAACCTTTGCTAATTCGGTATCTTTTGTCATTAGAACGGTGTTTGATGATAGCTCCTTAAGAACCTTTCGCAAATCCTCTTCAATTTCCTCCGGTGGTTCGTATTCCTCTTTACAATAAGGGCATATTTTTCTTACCAATCTTTGGGCAAGTACCCCTAAGACAGTGGAGGACAAGAAAAAGTCCTCGATTCCCATATCCAACATTCTAGGAACCGCACCCGCAGAAGAGTTAGTATGCAAAGTAGATAAAACTAAGTGCCCCGTCAAAGCGGCGTGAACTGCAAGTTCAGCCGTCTCGCCATCTCTAATCTCTCCTACCATAATAATGTTAGGGTCTTGTCTTAAAAAAGCACGTAGTGCGGATGCAAATGTTAGTCCGGCTTGAGGATTAACCTGAACTTGATTAACTCCGGGAACTCGAATTTCAACAGGATCTTCAATAGTAACAACGTTAACTCTTATTGTATTAAGTTTATTTAGTGTGGAAGCTAAGGTAACGGTTTTTCCTGAAGATGTAGGTCCGGTGACCAAAATCATACCATTAGGTTTAAGAGACATCTCTTCAAATCTTTTTAGAGCCAAACCACGTAAACCTAAATCTCTATATGTAAAAACAGTACCTTCCTCTTTTAAAAGTCTAATAACAACCTTCTCTCCAAAAACTGTAGGAAGTGTTGAAACTCTTAGGTCAGTTTCTGTTTTACCGACTTGAACTTTAAACCTCCCATCCTGAGGAATTCTTTTTTCATCAATTTTCATTCCTGCAAGAATTTTAATTCTTGCAACAACTGAATCGGTCATTTCCTTTGGAATTTTTCTTTTCTCAGACAAAATACCATCAACTCTGTATCTTAATCTGCAGTAATCTTCCCCGGGCTCGATATGTACATCCGAAGCTCCCAACTTAACCGATGTTTCAAGTATCATGCCAACTACTCTTGCAATAGGAGCGTCTTTAATTGTTGCATCGGTCATCTCCGCCTGACCTTCCTCAATCTTTACAGTATTTTGAGTAATCTCCTCCATTGCGGCAGAAATTTCTTCTCCAAGTTCTTTTCCTTTTTGCTCGTCTAAAATTCTTTCAACTATCTTTTCTGTTGTAATATATGGAATAATTTTAAATCCGGTTTTCCTTTCAATAAAATCGATTGTTTGAAGATTCAACGGATCTATCATCGCCAAGGATAATTTATTATCCTTTAATTCAAAGGGGATTACTCTATATTTTTTTGCAATATCGAGAGGTACTTTATCCAAAAGTTCGGCATCAATCTGTTCAACAGCCAAATTTGCAAATTCAATACCGTATACTTTTCCAAAGGCTTCGGCATAGTCTTCACTGGTAACATACCCTCTTTCTTTAATTATTGAATCTACACTTTCGCCGGTATTTACACTTTCAAATTTAATGGCTGATAGTTGATCTGAATTGATCAACTTTTTTTCATAAAGTACGTCGGCTACTGATTTTATTTTATCCAAATTATCCATAGGGCAGATTAACTTGTTTAATGTTAGCAACTATAAAAAGTAAATTCAATAAGATGGGGTACTGATAATTAATTACACCTTAGGGTATAATCTCAGATATGAACGGGACAATCCTAATATTCGGCGGAAATAAAGATCAAAGGGAGCAAAAAATAATTGATATTGTAAATAAGGAAGAGGCAAAAACATTTGAAAAAATAAGAGACTTGGATGGTAAATCCGATATTTTAATTGTCAGATTAAAAGAAAATGAAAAATCTATCGGCATATCGCAAACCAGGGAGGGTACTAATTTCTTAAATGAAAAACCTTTTTCGTACAAAAAAAAGTTTTTGATAATATTAAATTCAGAAAAATTGACAACACAAGCTCAAAACTCACTTCTTAAAACACTTGAGGAACCTCCTTCATACGTTTTGATTTTAATTTCTTCCAAAACACAAAACTCTCTGCTTGAAACTATTGTATCCAGATGCCGCCTGATAAGTATGAAGCAAGATAAAAATTTAGAAGAGGAATTAGAGAAGTATTTAAGCTTTAAGAAAATAAAAAAAATGTCCCTTGGAGAAAAATTAGACTCGTGCGCAGAAATTTCAAAAGAAGAAAAGGACACAGTCTTGGAAATTTTAGAAAGATGGATTGAAGAGAGTAGAGAAGAGATGTTAAAAAACCCAAACGAGATTTCTTATATGAAAAATGTTAAAAGAATTATAGAAGTAAAAAATGATTTGGAAAACTCAAATGTAAATGTTAGACTCTCACTTGAAGCTCTTCTCTTAAGCCTTTTATAAGGTAATTTGTTGTCAAAAAAGCCTTGTTAAAGGGATATTCTACAAGTAAAATATAGTATGACTTGTGATTTTGGGTAGTTAAGTGGTATCTTAGTTTCTGCCCTTTTTAAAAAATATGGACGAAAAAAATAAAAAACAAACTGAATACGGTGCTGATCAAATACAAGTACTAGAAGGTCTTGAGCCTGTTAGGAAAAGACCTGGAATGTACATCGGGTCAACAGGTCAAGAAGGGTTACACCATTTAGTAACAGAGATAGTTAATAACTCAATGGACGAGGCCATAGCCGGATATTCCAATCACATTAAAGTAGAATTTAATAAAGATGGTTCCTGCACTGTTTATGATAATGGAAGAGGAGTCCCGACAGACATAAAAAAGGGATATGGCGTAAGTGCTTTGGAACTGGCTTTTACAAAACTTCACGCAGGCGGTAAGTTTGGCGCCGGTGGTTACAAGGTTTCAAGCGGGCTTCACGGAGTAGGTTCATCCGTTGTTAATGCACTTTCGGAGTGGTTTAGAGTAATTACCAGAAGAAATGGCAAGACTGTTATTCAAGAATATGAAAAGGGAGGTAAAAAAGTAAGGCCGGTAGAAGAAATTAACCTGAAAACACCAACTAAATTAAAGGGTGCGGAGTGGAACGTAAATCTTGACTCATGGAAATATGAAAATATGACCATTGTTCAGTTCAAACCGGATAATGAAATTTTTGAAACAACTGATTTTGATTTTAAATTCTTTGCCAATCAAATAAAAGAGTATGCATATCTTACAGCTGGAATTAAATTTGAGGTTTTGGATCATAGAAGTGATCAAAAACACGTTTTTTATTTTGAAGGCGGTATAAAAGCCTATCTGGACTCCTTAAATAAGAACAAAGGTGTTTTAAACCAGAAGCCTTTTTATGTGCGAAAAGAATACAACGATGTAAATGTTGAAATAGCAATGCAATACAACGATACATTCAGAGAAAATGTCGTTTGTTACGCAAATCATTTGAAAAATATAGAGGGCGGTACACATTTGACTGGTTTTAGAACTGCCTTAACAAGATGTGTCAATGATTACGCAAGGAAATCAGGATTATTAAAAGAAAAAGACGACAATCTTTCCGGCGACGACTTAAGAGAGGGCCTTACTGCAGTTATTTCAGTATCTCTAGATTCAGGATCTTTACAGTTTGAAGGTCAAACCAAGGCAAAATTAGGCAATACTTCGGCTAGAGTAGCCGTCGAAACTGTCGTAAAAGAAGCCCTGGAAGAATATCTGTCAGAAAATCCAAAGGATGCAAATTCAATAATCAGCAAGAATATACTTTCTTATAAAGCAAGAATGGCTGCAAAAGCCGCAAGAGATACAGTTATTAGAAAAACCGCACTTGAGGGCGGGGGAGTGTTGCCGGGAAAACTAGCCGATTGCTCGGAAAAGGATTCGGAAAAAGCCGAGATATTCTTGGTGGAGGGAGATTCAGCAGGAGGTACAGCAAAGCAGGGAAGAAACAGAGAAATACAGGCTATTTTACCTATTTTCGGTAAAATTTTAAATACTGAAAGAGCTCGTCTGGACAAAATTGTTGATTCAGACAAGTTCAAGGACATAATTGTAGCTTTAGGTTGCGGTATAGGAGATCAGTTCGATATTTCAAAACTAAGATATAAAAAAGTTATTATTATGGCCGATGCTGATACCGACGGAATGCACATTAACTCGCTTTATTTAACCTTTTTTTATAGACATATGACCAAATTAATTGAAAATGAGAACATTTATGTCGCATTTCCTCCGCTTTATAAAGCAATATGGGGAAAAGAAAAGAAATATTTATTTACAGACAAAGATAGAGAAAACTTTTTAAAGACGGCAGAGGGTCAAAAAGCTATTGTTCAAAGATTTAAAGGTTTAGGGGAGATGAATCCGGAAGAATTGTGGGAAACTACGATGAACCCGGCTACCAGAAGGTTAAAAAAGATTACCGTGCAAGATGCGGAGGCAGCTGATGTGGTATTTACAACCCTGATGGGAGAAGAAGTAGCTCCAAGAAAAAGATTTATCACTACTCACGCTCACGAAGCTAATATAGATATTACTTAATAAAGGAACAAAATGAACAAAATTGGAGTTACACAAGCCCTATATACCTCAGACATGGACTCATTAGCCTGTAATATAGCCTACACCGAGCTTTTAAACTTAGAAGGCAAGAACGCAATAGCTTATGTACCCAAAGAGCCCGCCCACACTGTAACAAAAGAAATAAAGACTTGGGATTTTAAATATCAAACGGAACCTACAAAAGAAGATTTGCAGAATATGGATTTTGTTTTAGTCGACACCACCGACCCCCACACATTTCCAAAGTTCGTAAATGAAGAAAAAATTGTTGAGATCTACGATCATCATATTGGTTATGAAGATTATTGGAGAAAAAAGCTCGGGGACAAAGCAAAAATTGAAATGATAGGTTCCTGCGCTACATTGATTTGGGAAGAATTCAAAAAAAGAGGTTTGAGTGAAAAAATATCTCAAACCAGCGCAAAAATGCTTTACGCCGCCATTGTTTCAAATACGTTAAACTTCAAGGCCTCTATTACTTCTCCCAGAGATGCCGAAGCTTTTAAAGAAATATCAAAAATTGCGGATATGCCCAAGGATTGGATAGAGAAATACTTTATAGATCAAGAAGAGTATATCTATCAAAACCCAAGACAAGCAATACTGGATGACGTTAAAATAATAGAATTTCCCAATATGGGTACAAAAATTACCATCGGTCAGATAGAACTTTGGGAAAGTAAAAAGTTCGTAAACGACTATAATCCGCTTATAAAAGAGGTCCTCGATAATTTTGATCACAAAAAATGGTTTTTTAATGCTCCTTGCATATCGATGGGAAAGACCTATGTTCTAACTGAAAATGAAGAGATCAGAAAAATTTTAGAAACTAACTTTGGTTTTGTTTTTAACGAAAATGTTGGAGAAGCAAACAAATTAATTGAAAGGAAAGAGTTCGTAAAAGTATTTTTGGAGCTATAAAAGACTTCAAATTTATTCCAAATCTGCTAATATTATTAGGTTTATGGCCAAAGAAACGAAAAAAACAGAAGAAATAGTCGAACCGCAGGATAATCCAAATATCCTAAGGACAGAAATAACAACCGAGATGGAAAGCTCTTATCTCGACTATGCTATGAGCGTTATCGTATCTAGAGCTCTTCCTGACGTTAGGGACGGCCTTAAACCGGTACAAAGAAGAATTATCTACTCAATGCAGGAATCCGGAATGGGTTTTTCCGGAAAACTCCACAAATGCGCAAGCGTTGTAGGAGGAGTACTAGCAAAATATCACCCACACGGAGATACTTCAGTTTACGAAGCCTTAGTAAGAATGGGGCAGGATTTTAGCTTAAGATACCCGTTAATTAGACCACAGGGAAATTTCGGAAGCATTGACGGAGACCCCGCAGCTGCAATGAGGTACACTGAGTGTAAACTTGAGAAAATTTCCGAAGAGCTATATTCCGATATTGATAAAGAAACAGTTAACTTTGAGGTAAACGATCTACAAAACGAAGAACCAACGTATCTACCATCAAATTTACCCAATTTGCTTCTAAATGGCGCCACAGGTATCGCGGTGGGTATGGCAACAAACATACCTCCTCATAATTTAGGTGAAATAATCGAAGGAATAAACATACTAATTGATAAAGCTGATGATATTGGAGAAGCACCTAAAAAAGATGCTGAAAATCAAGTAATGACGATAAATTTCTCATCTGAAGCGAACGTAGAGGATCTTACAAAAGTAATCCAGGGCCCTGATTTCCCAACAGGAGGTATTATTTACGACCAAAAAGAAATGATTCAAATGTACGCAACAGGAAGAGGCAGGGTTGTTACAAGAGCAAAAATGGATGTGGAAGAAAGCAAAAACGGTAAAGTGAAGCTCGTTGTAACCGAAATTCCTTATATGGTTAATAAAAGCACACTTATCTCAAAAATTGCCGATCTTGTAAAAGAAAAGAAGATAGTCGGTATATCAGACCTACGAGACGAGTCAAATAAAGACGGGATAAGAATAACAATCGAATTGAGAAAAGACGCTGTTGTCAACAAAATAAAGAACCAGCTCTATAAATATACTCAATTACAGAACACATTCAACTCAAACTTTGTCGCACTTTTAAATAACGAACCTAAATTAATGACTTTAAAAAATATTTTGGAAGAATTTGTCAAGCACAGACAACAAATTGTTGTAAGAAGAACAATATATTTACTCAAGAAAGCAGAGGATAGAGCCCACATATTAAGAGGGTTAAAAATAGCTCTCGACAATTTAGATGAGGTTATAAAGCTTATTAGATCAAGCAAAGACGCAGATGCTGCCAAAGAAGGCTTAATGAAAAAATTCGGTTTGTCCGAACTACAATCTCAAGCCATCCTTGATATGCAATTAAGAAGGCTTGCAGCCTTGGAAAGACAAAAAATAGAAGACGAGTTGAAAGAAATTCTTGCTACAATTGCCGATTATGAAGATTTATTAAAATCACCAAAAAGAATTATTAAAACAGTAAGAGACGAGTTAAACGAATTAGGTAAAAAGTACTCAGATCTAAGAAAAACAAAAGTAATAAAAGGAAAAATAGGAGAATTAAGCGATGAAGATTTAATAGTAGACGAAAAATGTATAGTTACTATTTCAGAGAACGGCTATATCAAAAGACTTAAGGAAGGTACTTATAAAAAACAGGGTAGGGGAGGAAAAGGGGTAAAAGGACAAGAATTAAGAGAGGAAGATGCAGTTGAGACAATAAAAATATGCAATACACACGATTGGTCATTTTTCTTCACAAACACCGGTAAAGTTTATAAATTGAGGATTTGGGAAATACCTGAATCATCAAGAAATGCTAAAGGTACGCCTTTAATTAACTTTTTGAGTATGAAACAAGACGAAAGAGTAGAAGCCTTCTTAACAAAAACAAGTGAAGAATTAGAGAGTAAAAAAGGCTTTATCTTTTTCACCACAACACACGGGGTTGTTAAAAAAACATCAATGGAGGACTTTGCCAATATAAGAACTTCGGGAATTATCGCTATAACCTTGGACAAGGGTGATAACTTAGTCTTTGTAGACTCTACATCAGGCCAAGACGACATACTTTTAACTACAAGTATGGGTCAATCAATAAGATTTAGTGAAAAAGAAGTTAGACAAATGGGTAGGTCCGCTAAAGGAGTTACAGGTATTAAACTATCAAAAGAAAAAGACATTGTTGTTGGTACAGTAATCATACCCAATAAGAGTAGTGACGTTGAATTATTGGTTATTTCTAAACTAGGATACGGTAAAAAGACAAAAACAGGTGAGTATAAAACCCAAAAAAGAGCGGGATCGGGCATATTAACCTACAAAGTTAAAGACAAAACAGGGGAGCTGGTGGTTGCAAGAGCAATAGATAAGAACGCAGAATATGATGCGTTAATAGCTACCACATCCGGAAAGATTATAAGGCTTTCATTAAAGCAAATACCAACTTTGGGAAGGGCTACTCAAGGTGTTAGACTCATAAAGCTGGGAGAAAAAGATAAAGTCGCGTCTGTAGCAATAATGGGCCAAGAAGAGCAGGAAATGGTTCAGGAAGAGTAAACTCACGATATGAGGGCCTGTCTACACCCAGGTAATTTTATTATCCAATGACTTTTCAAGAAATTACTCAATATGAAAGAAAACTCTATAACCACGGCGTAAAACTAATAGCCGGAGTTGATGAAGTGGGAAGGGGGCCCCTCGCGGGACCTTTTGTAGTTTCAGCAGTTATTTTAAATTTGGAAAAAATATTCTCAACTGATTTTCAAAAAGACATAGAGGAAAACTGGGGTAGGGCAGTAACATACAAAAATTTTGTTGATAAGAAGGGAAAAAAACACAAATCGAACACAAAAAAAACTACAGGAGAGACTGGTAGAAATAACGACGTCCAATATAGATATGAAT
>CAYRRO010000001.1:36860-39006 GCA_964426685.1 uncultured Candidatus Saccharibacteria bacterium | reverse complement strand
TATAATCAAAAGAAATTTTTCGAAAAAAGAATTGATATTAGTTCCAGATATAGAAAATGTTAATAAAAAACCTAGTTTTGCAAATAATAAATAAAGAGCAAAACTAGGTTTAATAAATTACCTGGAAGAACGGTCATAACGGTCATAATGATCAAGACTTATCAGCTTTTTTGTTTTATGATAGTCGTTAATCACATACCAAACGTAAAATAAAAAACTAAGAACAAGTGATAGAAAAAACCCAACAATAATAATTTTTAACAAAAAATTGATGTCGCATTCAAAAAACTTTGATATTACTTCCACTATTACTCTCCTTAATAATGATTTTTCAGCATTATACCCTGAAACACCTTAATAATCAATAAGCTATAGGTTTTTAATATAATCCTTCAAATTTACCGGATCGCTTATAAAAACAGTCATAGTAACACTACAAGGACATTGTAAATACGAAGGTTCATTTTCCGAGGTTACCCAATCACCTTCGTAAAAATAGCTTAAAACGACAGTTCTTACCAGATCTCCTTCGACTCTGACATACCCTGTAACAGAACCTTGAATACCACTGGCTGCCATACCGTACACGACGTGATTTCCGACCCTGGTACTTGAAGACCAGCCCGAACCCTCGAGAGTCTTTTTTAATAAATTTTCAGTAACTGGGCCCGCATCTTTGTAATTCCAATCTTTATCGGTAAGCTTTACCGAATATATTTTTCCGGGAGCTAATATCTGACCTGTAATAACATCCTCATCTGAGCTTTTATTAAATCTATCGTTAAATAAAATTTTGTTGTTCTCAATGTCTTGTTGATTTGCCTCACTTTCAACCCAATTAAACGCGTCGGGGAGACTTGGTAACCTCCAATTTATTTGATCATTTTTAGTATTCTGAAATTGAGAAGGTTTTCTTTTCAAAAAGAAACTTCCAATAAAGAAAAGGACTAAAACTAACAAAAGAATTTTTATAATCTTTTTTGGGGCGGGTCTATTTTTCATATTTAAATACTATCATAAAATAATGTTGCCATTAAAACTTAGATTGAAAAATGTATCTATGTTAAACTTTAATAAATTTAGAATATTTTTATGAGTAACACTGCCACTTTAAATATCAAAAACGGACTGAGTAAAGAGGAGGTTACATTAAAACAAAAAGAATACGGGCTTAACCAACTTTCGGAAAAGAAACCTCCTACAAAAGTATCTTTATTTTTAAGTCAACTAAAAAATCCGTTAGTATTCGTTCTTTTAGGAGCTTCGTTAGTTACCATATTAGTTGGTCATGCAAATGACGCCTTTATTATTCTAATTGCAGTTTTTATCAACACAGTCTTAGGGTTCGTTCAAGAAAACAAGACTTCTAATTCGTTGTCGGCCCTTAGAAAATTTATCTCGGTAAAAACCACGGTGTTGCGTGACGGACAGAGGTTACAAATCGATACTAAAGAGATAGTCCCCGGCGACATAGTGTTTTTGAACAGGGGGGATAAAATCCCGGCTGACGGGTTACTTATATCAACAAACAGATTTTCTTCAAACGAAGCTATACTAACCGGGGAAAGCTTACCGATAAATAAAAATGTTGACGATAAAGTTTTTATGGGAACTACGGTATCTTCAGGCCAGGCTGTGATGTTTGTTGAAAACATCGGGACCGCCACGGAAGTTGGGAAGATCGCAGATAAAATTCAAGATAAAGAAGAAATCACTCCTTTTCAAATTCAACTTAAAAGGTTTAGTAACCACTTGTTGATAATTATCGGATCTATTATTCTTTTTGTTTTTATTGTAGGAGTTTTACGTGGGATGGATATTACTGAAATTTTCATTACCTCTGTAGCTTTAGCGGTTTCGAGTATTCCTGAAGGTTTGTTAGTATCTCTAACTATCGTTCTTACAATAGGAATGCAAAAAATATTAAAAAGAAAGGGTTTAGTTAGAAAACTAGCTGCTGCCGAAACATTGGGAGGCGTGTCGGTTATTTGTATAGATAAAACCGGCACTCTGACGCTCGGGCAAACAGAAGTATCTGATTTTAAAGGAAATCAAAAAAATTTGGCCATTCAACTTTCAACAGCTAACGATTTAGATGACCCTGTACTTATATCGGGCTATAAATGGGCCAAAAACATAATCAAAG
>CAYRRO010000001.1:9689-36760 GCA_964426685.1 uncultured Candidatus Saccharibacteria bacterium | reverse complement strand
GTGCTTTCACAATTAGGTGTAACCGTGTTAGAAGATGAGTACGTAACAGGAGATGCATTGTCCAAAATGTCTGATGAAGAATTAAAAAATAAAATTGAAAAAATAAAACTTTTTGCTAGAACTACTCCTGATCAAAAGTTAAGAATAGTCAATGCTTTCAAGGAAAACGGTGAAGTAGTAGCCATGATAGGTGATGGGGTTAACGATGCACCTGCACTTCATAGATCTGACATTGGAATCGTTGTAAACGAAGCTTCAGATGTTGCAAGGGAATCAGCAGATTTGGTCCTGTTAGATTCCAGCTTTTCTACAATTGTCCACGCAATTGAAGAGGGGAGAGCTATGTTTGAGAACATAAGAAAAATTGTTTTATATTTATTGTGTGATGCATTAGAGGAAATTTTAGTTGTACTGGCAGGAATTATATTAGGACTGCCTTTGCCTGTAACTGCTGTCCAAATATTATGGGTAAATTTGGTTTCAGACGGTCTTCCTAATCTATCTTTAACAGTTGACCCCAAAAGACGTGGAATTATGAAGGACAGGCCACGCTCTCCCAAAGAGCACATCATAACTTCGTGGATGATAAATTTAATTTTATTTGTAAGTATAATCGCAGGACTTACTGCATTTCTTTCTTTTTATTTTGTATATAAAAATACCGGAAATATAATTCTTGCCAGATCGGTTACTTTTGTAACCATAGGAATAAACTCTTTAATCTATGTATTTTCAGTCAGAGCTCCGTTCACTTCATTTATTAAATCAAGGGTATTTAAAAACAAGTGGTTAGGGTTATCTGTACTCGCTGGATTTGGACTTCAATTTTTACCTTTTTCTACAGAGACACTTAGAAATTTTTTCAAAGTAGAAAAACTTTCGACCATGTACTGGGGAATAGCTTTCGGCCTATCTATAATAATGTTTTTAATAGTTGAGCTTTTTAAACACGTTTTTCACGCAAACATTGTTAAAGGCCACGAATAGCTTTTATTCTAAAGATAAAGCTACGTCGATTAAATCTTGTTTTCCCGAATTAGTAGTTGAGATTGAGATTAATACATTGTCTGTTTTTTGAAATACAAGAAATAGATTATCCCCACCTGTTCCAAGTGTATTTGAAATTAAATAACCTACACCCCCGACAGTATTAGGAATATCGACAGTGCTAATTTCGGAATAAACTCCTGAAACAGTTGATATGTAATCTTTAATATTAAATGTTCTGTGAATACCTACTTGTTTTACTATAACAGGTCTGGATTTTTTTAAATTGACTACTTCCTCAAGAGTGTAATCATACACAACCTGCACAGCATCTTTTAACCCAGCCATCTCTTTACCGGTTATAAAATTAGAGGTGTAAACAAGACCCAACGGCATAACCGAAGGTTTGTATATATGATATCTCGTCTTTGACACTGCTCTGGAATAACCAAAATCATCATTTTTAGCAATTGAATAACTCCTTAGTACTACAAACGTTGTCGGTACTATAAAAAGAACAGAGAAAAGTGCGAAATATCCAAAATTTTTGGGAGATGTTTTAATATTTTTAAGATGAAATTTTTTATAGGAAAAAACAAGGATGCACAGAGTAATAAATGATATTAAAAAAGCCGGCTCACTAAGCACCCCGACAAATAAGGTATAAGTTCCGGTGGGTATTTTAGGAGCATTTTCACCTAAACTTATCTCTTGAGTTGAAAAATAAGAACCGACTGAATGCATTAATCGATAGTTTATTAGCAAAAGAGAAGCAGGGAGTATTAACAAAGACAGCACACCTAACATAAAAGAAATTTTTGAAGCAGATTTTATTTTAAAAGCATTAAATAAAAGAGCAGAGGCAGATAAAGCAAAGGCGATTACCACCCACCCGTACATTGGAAATTGCTTCAAAAAATAATACATAGAACCTTCGGTGTAAGAAAAATGGTCAATGATACTCATGATTGTAACCATCATTCCAGCTTTGTAAATGAATAAGAAGGAGATTAATGCAAAAAGCATAGAGATTATGCTAATTACAACGCTGGGTTTGTCGCCAACCGGAATATCCACATATTCTTTTACTACTGTTGCGGGATGGGAAACAGAGCTATCAATAACAAAAACTTTATCTCTGTCTTTTTCCTGGGTCTCAAAAGGTGTGTCAGAATCCAAGCTATTTACTTTAGTAAGAGCATTATCAATATCTTCCTTTACCCAATTATTATCAAGCAGCTCTTTTCTAATATCTTCCTCATCAATATTTTTAGATTTCCTATATTTTATGTATTCGATAAGATCTTGAGTAACCATCCTATTTAATTAAAACAGAATAGAAAAGATATGTCCAAAAATCTATTTGTTTTTTTCTTATATAATGACTTTGTACTATGGAACAGAATAAAAAAATAAAATTACAAATTGTTGTCCACGCTAACTCAAAGTCTCCAAAAACTGAGTACGCCTCTGACGGTGTCTTGCACATCTGTATTAAAGAGCCTGCTATCGAAGGAAAGGCGAATAGGGCAGTAGTAGACAAGCTCTCAGAATTATATAAAACGCCTAAATCATCAATTACTTTAATCCACGGAGTAAAATCAAAAAACAAATTATTTGTAATAGACTTGTAGCCTATCTAAGTTCTTCAAGAGCCGGTAGATTATCCCGTACAGCACCAATCATTTTTTCAACTTCCAAGAATTTTTCAACTACAATTTCTTTGGTTTTGGCCTCTAAGTTAATTCTTAGAAGAGGTTGGGTGTTTGAAGTTCTTAAATTAAATCTCCAATCATCAAATTCAACAGAAAGCCCGTCGACTTTTTCAATCTTAGCACCTTGTTTTTCATAGTGTTCTTCAATTTCATGAATCAAACCTATGGCATTCTCAACACGATAATTGACCTCTCCTGAATTCGGGTAGTTTTCAAATAAATAATCTACCTCAGTCGTCAACTCAAAACCTTCAAAATACATATTTAACAATTGAGCAATAGTAACCATACCTGAGTCACAATTATAAAAGTCACGGTAATAAAAATGTGCACTTGCCTCTGCCCCGAATAGAGCCTGTTTTTCAGCCATAGCAGCTTTAAAAAATGAATGCCCCGCCATACTTTGGTGAACTTCTGCCCCAAGTTTTTGCGCCTCTTTTATAAACGGCCAAGTAATCCTTGGGTCGTGTACAATTTTTTTATTTTCAGAATTATTTTTAAGTATATTTTTAGCAAGCAAAACTCCCACATAAACACCGTCAGGCCTTCTACCTTTTTTGTCAATAAAAAATGCTCTGTCAGCATCACCATCTATAGCAATACCAAAATCGGCATCGGTTTCCACGACTCTTTTTTTAATTTCTTCAACATTTTCTTCCTCCATAGGATTAGGAACGTGGTTTGGGTAAGTACCGTCAGGATCAAAATACATACGTTCAATATTCAAGAAGCCTGCACCATTATCTGCGGGATTCTTTATATTTATTTCTAAATCATTAAATATATAGTCGAAAACTTTTCCGCCGATTCCATTTCCTGCATCTACAACAATATTAAGCGATTTTTTATGCTTTGAAGTTATGAAAGATAATACTTTTTTCTTGTATTCAGGCATCACATCCATATTGGAGATCTCACCTATCTTATCTCTAACCATCTCATATCTGCTTTCAAGAATAATTTTTTTAAGGTCCATCAAACCGGTTGTACCACTAATTGGTTTAGCATTTTTAGTTACCATCTTACATCCATTCCAACCCGCACCATTATGAGAAGCTGTCACAACTAAACCACCGTCAAATATCTCAGGATGTTCTCCGGTAGCAAAATACAAAGCTTCGGTGGGGATTTCTCCTATATCAACAACATCACAACCCATTTCGGACAGACCCTTTGCAAGAGAGTTCTTCATTTCAATACTTTCAGGTCTAATATCGTAACCCACCGCTACCTTATTAGGTTTAAAAAATGTCGCGTAGGCTTTACCTAAATTTTCATAAAATTCTGAATTCAATTCTGATGGATATCTACCTCTAATATCGTAAGCACGAAAGATAGTATCTAATATATGTTTTTCCATTTTGAAGTCTCCTAAATAATTAAATTAACGTTAATATCACCCATATCGTTTCTAAAATAGATTTTTTGATCTTCCGACTTAACTCCATTTAAATAAAGACCTTTTCTTTCGCCTCTTTCAACCTTGATATTATACTTAGTATTATTGTACAAATAGGCCATTTCAAACCCTTCCCACGCTTTTGGTAAAACAGGATCCATCATAAAAGAATCCTTATTTACTTTAAAACCTAAAATATCTTCTATAGCTACTCTATAAAGCCAGCCCGCAGAGCCCGTATACCAGCTCCAACCGCCTCTAGCTAAATGCTGCGGATTAGAGTAAATATCGCCGGCCATAACATAGGGTTCGGATTTGTAAATATTAACGCTATCTCTATCAAGAGTTCTGTTTATAGGGTTTAAAGTATTAAACAACTCATACGCCTTATCGCCGTTTCTCATAACTGCATAAGCTTTCATAGCCCAAACAGCTCCGTGAGTATATTGACCACCGTTTTCTCTAATACCTTCCGGATAACCCTGAATATATCCCGGGAAAGGAGTAGATTCTTTAAAAGGCGGCGTCAGCAATTTTATAATTTTATTCTTTTTATCCTCAAGATATTTTTCGTGACTTAACATCGCTTTTTCAAGTTTCCCGGGTGACGCCGCCCCTGATATCACAGCCCAAGATTGAGATATAGAGTCTATTGTACATTCATTATTTAAGTGAGTGCCTAAAGGACTTCCGTCATCGAAAAAAGCTCTTTTGTACCACTCGCCGTCCCAAGCATTTTCATTTACGTTGTTTTTAAGCTGCTCGACTGTTGACAACAATCTTTCGACCTCGCCTCTTCTATCAGTTTTTTCAAGAACTTTAATAAAATTTTCTATAACCGATATCAAAAACCACGCAAGCCAAACACTTTCCCCCTTACCCTCATCACCAACGCTACTTAAACCATCATTCCAATCCCCGGAACCAATTAGAGGCAACCCGTGAGATCCGAATTTCAAAGATTTATATATAGCCCTTAGACAATGATCTAAAACGTTACCTCTTTCCTCCGAAACATTGGGTATTGCATATATACTTTCTTCATGTGGTTGAAGTTGTTGCATTTCCAAATAAGGAACTTCTATTTTTAAAATATCCGTATCTCCGGTTTTTTCAATATAGTAAGCTACAACGTAGGGCAACCAAAGCAAATCATCACTAATTTTTGTCCTAACCCCCGCTCCCGAAGGATAGTGCCACCAATGTTGTACGTCCCCCTCCTTAAATTGATGGGCACAACACAGCGTTATGTGATCCCTAACTTTACCGGGACTACAATAAACTAGAGACATTACATCCTGAAGTTGATCTCTAAATCCAAAGGCTCCCGCAGCCTGATAAAACGCTGTTTTTCCATCAACCCTGCAAGACAAAACTTGATATAACATCCAATTATTTATCAAGTAATTAAATTTTTTATCAGGGGTATTAATTTTAATTTTAGATTTTAATTGACCCCATTTGTCCTGAACATCCCGAGCACTTTGTTCAACCGCATCTAAATTAGTATATTTATCAATCAATCTATTAATATTTTCTAAATTATCGTCTTGACCCAATATAAAAATTAAACTTACCTTTGAATTTTTAGGAATTTCAACTTCCGTGGTTATAACGCCGCACTTATCAGATACAGACTTAAATCCGGTAATTCCTCTGACATTTTTATAAATCCACAGAGGTACTTTTTTAGAATTACCCATCCCAAAGAATTTTTTTCTATCCGAAGTAGCTGCAACAACCGGTCTATTTGTTGCCATAAATGCTATTTGATTTGAAAAACTATTATTGTAGGGGTTTTGAGCCAATATAGATTGTCTTATGGGGTCAAATTCAATTTTTAGATTTTCCTGGTTAGTGTACCTGTCCTCACCTAACGTAAACTCAACATAATAAGAAGCCTCGATAGTTTTTATGTAATTACTATTGTTTTTAAGTGTTAGTTTAAGAATTTTAACAGGGTCGTTTTTATCTACAAGGACCTTTAATTTGTGTTCAACATCAAAACTTTCTCCTTTGTATTCAGTATATCCCTGTGAATGTGTAACCCTGAAATTACCACTTTTGTTGGGAAGTGGGGTAGCGCTAATTACTTTTTCAGAGTCAGCATCTTTTAAATAGATAATTTCACCTTGGATATCACTTACAAAATCGTTAGACCACGGTGATATCTTGTTCATCTGACTGTTTATATGCCATGTATAGCCTAAACCTGATTCAGTTACCATAGTACCGAATCTTTCGTTGGCTATTACATTGGACCAAGGGAGCGGGGTAGGGTTTTCTGCAGAAATGTCCATTACGTAGTTTTCACCGTCTTTTGAAAAACCGCCTATCCCATTATAAAATTCCAAACCTTCCTTAAAATCCGCTGCGGGAATTATACTTTCTACATAATCTTCATATATAACATCTTTTATACCCACAGACTCCGGTTCTGAATATTTGGAAGCCAGGTTAATTTGATCATCAAGGGAACCTAAAGAGGAATCCAAAACAACTTTTGCCAAGGAAAGTATTGTATACCTTTCCTCTAAAGTCATATTAATAACATTAAGAACGTATACACCTGAATCTTTATATGGGTGAGATAGAGAATTTTCGACCACTTCATAAACATCCTGCTCTAAAGTCTCTTCATAACTAATTTTTTCATCTACTATAAAAACTAAATCGAAATTGTATCTTAATATTCTTAAATACTCGTGCAGAAGAACTAAATTTCTTACTAATTCAATATTTTTACTATTTACCTTAACGGCAAGTATTCTGTTTTCACCTGATATCGAAAATCTATATAAAAGATTTCTTCCGGTAGTGTGCTCTAAAGTTTGTGATTCCTTTAATCTGTAATCAGGGTAAACTAATCTTGAAAATAATTTCTGGAACAGTATTTCCTGACGAACATCTATTCCTAAGTGAGTTCTTTTGGCCTCGACATAATGCGTATTAAGATATCGAAGTTCGTGCATCTGTTCGCCAGTAAATAGAAGCTCTCTTGCAGCTTTTATCTCATGAATATTGTTTGCATAACCATAGATAAAATGTATTTTCTTAGATTCACCGGGCTTTAGAGATACCTTGTACCTAAGACTAAAAACAGGATCCAAGACAGTGCCGATCCCGTTGGTTAGTTTAGAAACCATAGCTGCGGGGTTTTGAATATGTTTTATTCTACCTATAAAATTCTGCCTACTCGTTTCATAAGAATCTATTTTTAAATCCGAATCTTCTGAAAAGCCAAAATGAAAGGCAAATTTTTCAATATCTCTAATATTTCGTTTCTTTCTTTTTGCAATTAAAACACCATCTTCAAAAGAAGTTTCAATAAAAAGTTTATTAAAAACCGGATGAGATACACCTGCCTTTAATTCGTCGAGCATAATCTCACTGTAAGTAGTAATTTCATAATCTTTAACTGCATCAGATTGGTTAGTAATTGAAAGTTCCCTTATTTCAAAATTCTTTTCCGGTGGTACAAAAATATTTAAATTAGTTAATGTCTTTTTATCTGTTCTTCTGAATTCGGCATATTCAGGATAAAATCTTACTTCATAATCATCAGGCTTAACTAAGGTTGGTTGATAAGTTGCAGACCAAAAATAACCAGTTTCGGCCTCTTTTATAAAAATATGATTTCCTGAATCATCCAGTGTAAGATCCTCGTTATACCTGTTAATAAAAATGTCTCTAAATTTACTAAACCCTGCACCTGAATTAGAAAGCATAACAGAGTACTTACCGTTTCCGTAAAGTTGTGCAATCGGAAATAATGTGTTTGGAGTATTAGAGTATCTAACTCTTTCTTTTTCAAATCTCCTTACAGTACTTAATTTTCTATCAAATCCGTACTGATTTGCTTCAACCACATTAGATACTTGAGGAATTTTTTCGTCTAATAAAATATCGCATGACTTTATATAATCATTGCTGTGAAGTCTATCTATCATTATTCTGTCGTTAAGTGCGTTGTTAATTGCTACTAAACTCATACCTTGATGGTGTGCCGTGTAAATTTTTACACTTTCACCTATTTTCGGCTCAACCACGGATCTGTTAAAATCTACGGCCTCATAAAAACCGTATGGTCCTAGTATTCCCTCATCCTCCAGCCTATGTAAATTTTTCTCTGACTCTTCAGGAGCAATCATTAAGGCCAGAAAAGATGAATAAGGAGACACTACCAAATCCCTGGAATCATACCTTTTAAGTGCAAGGTCGGGTACCCCCATCATCTTATATTGATAATTAGAGTCGAAATCAAAAGCATCAAAATTAGATTCCGAAATTCCCCAGGGAATACCATTATCCTCTGCATATTTTTTCTGAATATTAAATATCTGCTCGGTAGTTTGATTAAGAAATGTATTTTTCTTTTCGTTTAGTAATAAAGTAGGCAGGAGATACTCAAACATTGTTCCACCCCAAGACATAAGGTAAAACTTTCCTTTCCTAATTCTTACAGGACGGGACAAATTAAACCAATGTTTTACTTCTATTTGGTCCATAGCAATAGCTACATAACTGGCAATTCTTGCCTCAGAAGCTAAAATATCGTAATAACTCGAATCCCTTTGTTTTGAAGCAGTATTATACCCGATTGAGAAAACCGACACGTTTTTATCGTAAAGAAAGGTAAAATCAGTCTTTTGATAAATTCTTCTGGATAGTTTCGACATCTGAAGCATTTTCTTACTAGTCTCAACCTTGCTTTTCTTCAATGATTCAGAAATTGATAAACAGGTTTCTTCCAACAACATCAGGGACGCAACAAAATTTCCACTATCAGCTGTTGAAATATAAGGATTCAGTGGCTCCAGTGTTTTTAAATCATACCAATTATATAAATGCCCCCTATACTTTTTTAATCTGTAGACAACATTCAGTGAATTTTCCAATCTGTAAGCAAAAGTTTCCAAATTAATAATCCCAAGGTCATAAGCCGACACTAATGATAAAAGGTAAAATCCAATATTAGTAGGAGAGGATCTATAGGTAATCTTTTTAGAGGGTGTAAGTTGAATATTATCAGGGGGTAGGTGGTTACTTTCCTCATTTACGTATTGCTCAAAAAAAGACCATATCATTTTCCCATAATTAAGCATTTTATCTTTATCAGCAAGTCTTTCGGAAATTCTTATTTGTTTGAAAGGTTTGCTTATTATAAAAACAAACAGTGGGGAAGAGGTCCAAATTAATAAAGTTAAAACATTTAATAAGGTTAATTTCTCCAAAACAAATAAAGAAAACAATATTATTAAATTTAAATAAACTGCTTTTGAAGAGAAGAAGTAACCTCTAATGTCGTTTTCACTTTTAATATGCTCGGCTTCGCTGTGGGTCATCCACTCAAGTAGTTTTCTATGAATAATTAATCTTTTTATCGTTCTTAATATGGAAAGGATTTTATTTATTGCTGTAACAGGAGCCATGATAAAAAAAGCAGAGGTTAGAACTACTTTTTGTAACATAAAGGACAAAGTGAGTCGTATTTTTTCAAATATTGGTAACTTGTGAACCCAATATCTTTTGACAGAAAAAAACTCAAATAAAAGGTGACCGAAAAATAAAATTAAAATGTACGTATTTATTCGTTCTGATGAAGAAAAAAACCAATTTAAATATAACAGTACAACAAATACCGGAACTACCAAACTTCTTCTTAAATTATCTGCTACCATCCACAAAGACATTATGTCTAAAGGATTTTTTATTTTTGTACCGTTGGCAAGAGGCACCGAAGGACATAACCACGGAAGTAATTGCCAATCACCTCTTACCCATCTGTTATCTCTATTGACAAAGCTTTTGTAAGATGTGGGGAAATCTTCGACTAAGCTGGTATCTGATAAAAATCCCGCTTTTGCAAAACAACTTTCAATAAGATCATGGCTTAAAAGAGCATTTTCAGGAAATCTTCCTACAAGCGTTTCTTTTACAGCTCTGACATCAAATATACCCTTACCCATAAAATTAGATCTATTAAAAACATCCTGATAAATGTCGGATATGGCTGTGGAATATGAATCAAATCCGCTATCAGTTACAAATATCTTGGTAAAAGGAGAGTTGTGCTCAGTCTCAGGTTTTATAATGATTCTCGGCTGCAAAAATCCGTAACCTCTTTTTATAACTCTTTTTTCTTCATCCAAAACAGGAAAGTTCAAGGGATGCGCCATTGCGCCTATTAACTTTAACGAAACATCGGCTGGTATAGATGTATCCTCATCCAACGTTATCACATATCTTATTCCGTATAGTTTTGAAATATCTCCACCAACAACTGAAAAAGATTTATTTTCTGATTTATTTTTGTCTGATAACCACTCAACTAGTTGCATTAGTTTCCCCCTCTTCCTCTCCCACCCCATCCAACAACCCTCACTTTCGTTGAAAATTCTACTCCTGTGGAAAAGATAAAAAACATCAAACCCTGAAGACTTGTACTTCATATTTAACTGTTTAATCTTTTTTCTCAAATAAGTAAGATCCTTTTTATCCTGATCGGTTTCTTCGTAGGGAGAATCTTTAAAATCACTCAAGAGTGCAAAATATAGATTATTAAATTTATTAGCTAAAAATCTTTTTTCTAAGTTCTCTATCAAAACGTCAACTTTATCTTTTCCTGAGAAAATAGAGGGTACGACAACCAAAGTTTTGTATTCTTCCGGAATATGGTTTTCAAACTCAAGCTTCGGGGGAAGAGCGGGAGGCATCAACCATGTAAAGAATTTATTTGTAAAAAAAATACAAAGATTGGACGAAGGAATAATTTGTAAGGCTGTCAATAAAACGGTAAGTAAAAAATTTTGGGTGTGCTTAAAAAAGAACAAAAAGGATAAAAACGACAGAAATAAAATTAAACTAATGTTCAAGCCAAAATAAGATAGATTGGGATGTTTTTTTATTAAGATTTTTAGCGCTCCCTTTAAAGGAGGTTTATATCCAATTTTTTTGGCAAATGAATAAAAACCATCGTCTATCAGATAGTAACCAACATGCCTCTGAACATCTATATTTGCTTCGGAAGATTTTTCCACCAATTTTCTTGCAATTTCGGATTCACTGAAATTACTGTTAGTACTCATATCTTCAATGATATGTCGATATCTATCTCGGCTTATATCATCCATTAATGAATACACACCTGACGGATCGGTTGATAAAGTACTTTCAACTATACTTACCTTGGTAAAAAATTTGCTCCAGTTTATAAATGAAAAATTACGAATAGAGGTTACCGCGTTATTGAGGCCCTGTTTCAAATCCAAATCTCTTAAAACACTTGCCCTTGTAAACTCTTCTAAATTCAAATCCTCTTCGTGTATTTTTCCTTCAACAAGTCTCAAAGCTTCCTCTACACGATAATCAAGCTCTCTAATGTCTTCTAAAACCAGCAAAAGAACGTGGGGACTTATTGAAACGTCCTTTATGACTTTTTTAATTCTTTTAGCAGGGTTTTTTCCTCTATCCAAATCCGAAGATATGTCCATAACTATATTTGCCGCTAATTTGCTGTTCTCAATTTTCTCTTTTATTTCCAGCCCCTTATCTAATATAGATTTTATAATCTCAAATTTTATAATGGTCGGAAGAATCCAAAGCTCTAAACTAGAAAGAGGATAGATTTTTTGATAGCCCTTTAAAAAAGGAATCAGTGTTTCTTCAGAAAACTCATAAATAGAGGATTCCAAATATTTTATCGCTATGTAATGAATTTGAAAATAAACTTGGTCGTATTCTGATAAGGGCAATTTATTTAATATTTTTGGTTTAAAAGTATCGGATAAATAAGAAGATTGTTGATTTATAAGGTAATAATTATCGAGAATCCACGAGGATGATAAAGGAACGATTTCAGGATTTTTTTCAAATTCCTTTACTAAATAAGAGTATATAGAATCAATGTTTTCAATCAAACTTTTATAATCCAGTTGTTTATCTGAATTAAATTTTGTAAATAAATGTTTCGATGGAAACTTTTTTTTGATGGCAATATCTCTGCCTAAGGTATAAAAATTTACTTTATTCTCCATAACAATTCTCCATAATTATTCTACATTAGATTAACTTAGAAATTAAGCCCTTGAAAATAAAAATAAGCTAACACGTGCTTAAACTTTTATAAATAATTGCTATTATTAAATCATGAAAAAATTTATTAACTTAATAATCATTATTGGGGTAGCTTACGGTATTTATTATTTTGCAGATCAAACAAAAATTTTCAAAAGATTAAACTGCTTAAGTCTCGGGGGAACACCTGTAAATATAAGGGAAGTAGGGCCAAATATTGTGAGTAATGATATAGTTTGCGCGGAACCTACCACAGATGCAAACAAAGAATGCTACGACAACACTGACTGCACCGGCGACTGTATATTAGAAAGGTATTCTGATGAATATCCCGATGTTATAACCTTTTTGGACAAAAACGGGTACGATAAGAGAGGCTACTGTCAACCATATCAAGATATGGATTGTTACATCTCAAGAGACAGAGGAACTATCGTAATACATAAATGTGAATAAATAATGAATAAAAAAATTCAAAATTATAAAAAATTTATGGAAATTAACATAGCCGAATCTAAAAAAGAGGGGGATTTGGACTTCTTACTCAAATTAAATAACTCTGCGATATCTAACTTTCAAGCGGAAAGGATAATTCATTTAATAGTGACTATGTCCTTTGCCTTGTTTACATTGCTATTTATATATTTTTATCTATTTTTTGACGTTATTATTTTTGGAATTTTATGTCTAATCACTATGTTTGTTTTGATATTTTATATACTGCATTACTACAAGCTTGAAAATGGAGTTCAGAGTCTTTTGGAACTTGATCAAAAAATATTAAATCGAAAAAAGGACTTGGATCAGCAAAAAATGCCCCCAGAACAAGCTATCACTCAAACATCGCAGATTAGAACAAATTTATTAAAATAAAGTAATTGGCTTCAAATAGTATATAATTCCCCTATGGCTAACTATTATCTATCTACATTCCAACCTTCTGACAAAAGCAACGTTTCAAGTATCTTACCTAACCTAATTCCGAATGTAAAAATAGAAATAAATTCTCATAATTTTATTTTTTATACTACCAATTTAAATAATATAAAATCTCTTGAAACCGAGATAATGAGAAATACTTTTTTAGTAATAAAAAAATTTGATAAATTAACCGGCAATTATTTCAAACCTATTTTTCAATGGGCCGGAAGACATAACTTTGAAGACTTAATGCCTACGATAAGAACCTCCGGTTATAAATCTTTCAGACTGATTTTAAGCGAAGACTTTAAAGTCATTTCAGGACACAGAAATGCTGTAAAGGCACTGGAAAGACAGATATCAAATCAAACAGGCCTTAAAATTGACAGGGTGAGCCCGTCAACAGAACTTTGGATAATACACACTAAAGACGACTACGGTTTTATTATGCTTAAAATTACAAATGCCAAAAAATAATCAAGACAAAACAAACACCAACTTAAAAGAATATCCAAATGTTTTTAATTACTCTGAAAAAGAGTATTTAAGACAACTTGAAGGTGTAGAACTTATTCCCTCAGAAAATTATGTCAGTCAAAACGTTTTAAAAGCTTTGGGAACAGTATTCACAAACAAATACTCAGAAGGATACCCGGGCAAAAGGTACTACGGGGGACAGGAGTACACAGATGAAATTGAAAACATTGCCCGTGATTTATCTAAGACGTTGTTTCACTGCAGTCATTCAAACGTACAAACGTACTCCGGATCTATTGCTAACTTAGCAGTTTACTCAGCATGGGCCAATCCCGGGGATAAAATTCTAAGCATGAAATTGTCACATGGAGGGCATTTGACACACGGAAGCCCGATGACATTTTCTTCAAAAATTTATAATTTTATCCATTACGGAATCAAAGATATAGAAACAGGAGAAATCGACTACGAAGAAATGAGAGCAATTGCAATCAAAGAAAAACCAAAAATTATTATTGCTGGGTATTCCTCTTACCCAAGAGAATTGGATTACAAAAAAATTTCCGAAATAGCAAAAGAATCAGGTGCTCTCGCTGTTGCAGATATAGCACACATAGCGGGCCTCGTAGCAGGAGGGGTGCTAAACAATCCTTTTGATTTTGGTTTTCAAGTTTGCACTGCAACTACACATAAAACTCTGCGAGGCCCGCGTGGCGGGTTGATACTTTCCATGGGAAATGTTTCAAACCCTCTATCTAAGATAGAAAAAACAATCGATAATATCCCAACATTAATAGATAGAGCTGTTTTTCCAGGTCTTCAAGGAGGGCCACACATGAACACCATTCTTGCCAAAGCCATTGCTTTTGAAGAAGCTTTACAACCTGAGTTTAAAAAGTATGCTGAACAAATTATTTTAAACTCAAAATATTTAGCTAAAAGCTTAATGAAAAAAGGATTTAAACTTATAACAAACGGTACAGACAATCATATGATACTTATCGACGTTGTTAAATCATTTAATATCAGTGGGGGAGAGGCGGAAAAAATTCTCGATAAAATAGGGCTGAATGTAAATAAAAATGTTATACCTGAAGAAAAAAGACATCCGTTTGATCCAAGCGGAATAAGAATCGGCACTCCTGCAGCTACTACAAGAGGAATGAAGGAAAAAGATATGGAATTTTTATCAGAATGTATACAAGATGCCCTAAAAAATCACAGTAATGAAAAAAAACTGTACGAGATAAAAAACGATGTCGCAACTTATTGTAAAAAATTCCCACTTCCATCCCAAAATTTATAACATGAGTGACACTTTAAATAAACTTAAAAAGGAATTAAAGTCCTGTACTAACCAAGAAGGAATAAAATCATCTCAAAGATTTTTTAAGGATACCATTAATACCTACGGAATGAAATCAAGTGATATCGGAGTAATTTGCAAAAAATATTACGATTTTATTAAAAAAATATCAAAAGAAGATTTATGTAGATTATGTGAAAATCTTTTTAAATCAGATATGTACGAAGAATTTATCATTGCGGCAAATTGGATACAAAAAAAGAGCAATGAGTTTACATCTAAAGATATTAAATTGTTTGAGGAATGGATTGATAAATATGTAAATAACTGGGCAAAGTGCGATGTATTCTGTAACCACTCTGTGGGAAGTCTGATAGAAAAATACCCCGAGTTGATTAAATATCCTAAAAAGTGGGCAAAATCAAAAAACCTCTGGATGAGAAGAGCATCTGCAGTATCTCTAATAACCCCTGCAAAAAAAGGTTTGTTCTTAGATGATATTTTTGAAATTTGCGACACCTTGTTGGAAGATAAAGAAGATATGGTTAGAAAAGGGTACGGGTGGCTTTTAAAAGTTACTTCGCAACCATATTTAAAACCTGTTTTTGACTATGTGATAAAAAACAAAGATAAAATGCCCAGAACTTCTTTAAGATACGCCATTGAAAAAATGCCAAAAGACCTTAAAACCAAAGCGATGGCAAAATAGTTAAAAATTATTTATTTCTGATATCATTTAAAAATGAGAACAAATGTTATAGCTACAATCGGACCTTCTTCCATTGATAAAAATATTCTGGGACAACTTGTGTCAGAAGGTGTAGATATAATTAGGATAAACACTTCTTATGGAGATGTTGAGCAGTACAAAAATATATTACAGAATTTAAAAGAAGTAGACCCGAACTCCCATGTTAAAAAGATGCTTGATATTAAAAGCGAAGAAATTCTTTCTTTTTGCGATGAAAACGAAATGGACCTTATAGCTGTTTCTTTTGCGGAATCAAAAGAACAGATTGAAAGCGTAAAATCGAAATATCCAAACTGTGTAGTAATCTCAAAAATAGAATCGGTTAAAGGAGTATCCAATTACAACGAAATTTTAGAAGCGTCAGATGGCGTAATGATTGCCAGAGGAGATTTAAGTAGCGCTGTAACATTAGAAAAAGTCCCGCCTCTCCAAAAACAGTTTACTAAAGAAGCTATTCTAAAAAATAAGTACGTCATCGCAGCAACCGAGATGCTTTTGTCAATGACTGAAAAACCATATCCAACCAATGCAGAAGTTTCCGATGTGGCAAACGCAGTTTTCGACGGTGTGAACGCTGTAATGTTGTCAGAAGAAACTGCAATAGGTAAATATCCAATAGAATCGGTCAGAATTATGGAAAAGGTAATTACCGAAGCTGAAAATTACATCAGAGAATGAAAGTATAATCAATCATTTTTCACTTTATTTTTATAAATTGACAGTTTAACTAACTCACTCGTTATAAAATATCCGATAGCCACAACTACGATTACCGATAAATTATTATAACTGAGAGGGATAAACCCAAAAGTATTTTTTCCGAATGGTAAAAAGGTTATTAAAAATGTACTTATAGCAGCCAAAGAGGTCAAAAATAAAATTATTCCGGAAGGCTTTGAACGACTCTTGAAAATAAAGCTCTTTGTCCTGATGGAAAATATTAAAACTAACTCGGTTAATATGCTTTCTATAAACCATGCTGTTCTAAGGATTTCCGGACTTTCCTTTCTAAAAATTGAAAATAGTAAAAGGTCAAAAACCGTACTTACTATCCCCAAAAAAGTTGCAATAATAACTATTTCTGTATTATTGTAAGCACAAGGGTTTTTAATTTCTTTCTTCTCCACATTATCCGTTGCAATAGATATCATCGGAAAATCAGAGAGTAAATTTACTAAAAGGATTTGAACCGGAAGCATTGGAAGATAATCTATCATAAGAGAGGCAATTGCTACTGCATAAAAATTTCCAAAGTTAGACGAAAGAGTGGCCTTAATATATTTAGATGTATTAACAAATGTTTTTCTACCTTCCTCAATTCCATCAATAATTACTTTTAAATCCTGTTGCAACAAAATTAAATCAGATGCTTCTCTTGCAACATCCGAAGCCCCGTTAACAACAATAGCTACATTAGCTAATTTTAATGCGGGGGCATCGTTGATACCATCTCCTAAATAACCCACGGTGTATTTCTTTTGTAAAATCTCAATAATTTGAAATTTCTGTTCAGGGGATACTCTTGCAAAAACGTTTCCTTTTTCAACAGCAGATATTTTTTCTTCGTAATTCATTTTCTCAAAATCAAAACCAGAAATGACTTCACCTGAAGATTTAGCTATACCTACTTCATAAGCAACTGCACCTGCTACTTCAACACTATCCCCAGTTATAATTTTTATTTTTACACCTAATTCCTGTGCTTTTTTTACTGCACCTTTGGTACTTGTTTTTATTGGATCAGAAAAGGATATTAATCCAACTAAATCTAAATTTAACTCTTCATCTTTCACATCATAGTCATCCCCACTAAATTCCTTCTTTGCTAAAGTAATTATCCTTCGTCCTTTTTTACCTTGTTCTAAAATCCATTTTAAAACATCCTCTTCGTCTTCTTTTGAAATGTTAGATACATAGGGAAGAATATTTTCCTGGGCACCCCGAACTATAATATATTTTTTTGAATCTATCTCTACTAAAACGCTATTTCTTCTTCTGGCTGGATTAAAGGGATTTTCATTTAATCTTTTAATCTTTTTTAATTTTGCTAATTCTAAACGTCCTATTTTTTTAAAAATTGCTAAATCAAAGGAATTATTTGCAGTTTTTTTATTTCCGAAAAGATCTCCTGCTAAAGCGGAGTAGAGAAGTGTACTTTCCTCATCATTTGAAAATATTTCTGAAACAGAAAGGCTGTTTTCAGTTAAAGTCCCTGTTTTATCACTACATAAAATTTCAACGCTTCCTAAATCTTCTATAGCCGAAAGCCTTTTTGCCACAACTTTCTTTTTAGCTAATTTTAAAGCACCCTGAGTTAGAGAAAATGTTGTAACTAAAGGGAGAGCCTCGGGTATAACTCCTACTGCCAAGGCTATAGAGAAAAGAGTTAATTCCGGTATTGAAACGTCCTTACCTTTTATAAAAAGATGTGCCAAAAAAACCACAATTAACGTTACTGACGTTAGTATTAAAATAAACTTGCTGAATTTATTTATGTGTTTTTCAAAACCACTGGTGTCGGAAGTTTCAACTGTAAGTTTAGTTATTTTACCAATCTCAGTTTCCTTACCTGTGAATATTACGATTCCTTTTGAATTACCTTCTGAAACCGTAGTACCCATAAACGCTATGTTGTTAGCTTTATAAATTTGAGTTTCCTTTTCTTTAAGCGGGTTTGAATATTTTTTTACCGTAACCGACTCTCCGGTTAAAGAAGACTCGTCAACATAAAAATTATCTTCCATCACTAATCTGATATCTGCCGGAACTATATCTCCGACCTCCAAGAGCACCACGTCACCCGGCACTAAATCAGTTGAAGAAATGTATTTTGTCTGACCCGATCTTATAACCCGCACCTGTCTATCAACAAGATTTTTTAAATATGAGAGTGCTTTTTGTGATTTAAATTCCTGATAGAAACCTAAGCCTGTGTTTATTAATACAAAAAGAATTATCATCAAAGAATCAAATCGATTATTGAGTATAAATGAAATTACCGAAGCGGCTACCAACAGGTAAATGAAAGCAGATTTAAATTGTCTTAGCAAAACATCAAACCATGTTGATTCGTCCGCACGTAAAGTGTTTGGACCATGTCTGTTTTTTCTGATGTTAGCTTTTTGAGCAGAGAGTCCTTTTTCAATATCAGTGTTAAATTCCTCACATAGCGTTTCGTTGGATTTAATTGTGTATTCAGAAAATTTCATAGGCAGTTAAATAAATTTTACACTTTTGTGAGAACCTAATATATAAAATTATTTAAAGAAAATATTTGGTTATAAATTAGAGTAGTTAAGATGCATTGCTTCTTTTACTCTTTCCAGGGTTTTTTTGGCTAAAGAACGAGCAAATACGGTGCCCTCATCTAGAATACCTTTAATGTCATCTTTTTCATGTTTTTTTCTATTTTCTCTGATTGGGTTTAGAAATTCCTGAACTGCTTTCTCTAATTTTTCCTTAACCTCAACATCCCCAACCGTTCCTTTTCGATATCTTTCTTTTAAATCCGTAACCTCTTCTTTATTATTATTAAAAGCGTCGTGATAGATGAATACGGGATTACCTTCGACAGTGCCGGGATCGTTTGGATGTATTCTATTTGGATCTGTATACATCCCTTTTATCATTTTTTTAACTGTTTCAATATCGTCTTTTAAAAAGATTGAATTATTTAGAGATTTTGACATTTTAGCCTGCCCGTCTGTACCAACAAGCCTTCCAATTTTTCCAACAAGTGCGTCACATTCTACAAAAGCCGGGGAGTAGGTTCTGTTAAAAGCAGAAACAATATTATTTGTGTCCCTAAGGTGGGGTACTTGATCTTCTCCGACCGGTACTAAAATAAGCTCGTTTGACTCTTTGGGGTCGGGAGAAGGAAAAAGTATGTCAGCTGCCTGACTAACAGGATAGTACATAAAACCTGTGGAAATATTTTTACCTAAATACTTTGATTCGGTTTGTATAGTGGGATTGCTTTGCATCCATGTGAAAGGTGTAACCATTGATAAATACACCGTGAGCTCGGTTAGCTCGGGCATTGCACTTTGCAAGATAAAATGTACGTTCTCTTTATAGGGATCAAGTCCTATTGCCAAAAAGTCCAAAACAACTTCTCTGACAGACTCCTCAATTAATTTTGGGTTATCAGCATGTGTAGTTAGAGCCTGAACATCAGCAACCATAAAAAAGCATTCGTATTTATCCTGAAGTTCAACCCAATTTTTAAGAGCCCCCACATAATGACCTAAGTGAAGAGGTCCGGTCGGTCTAATCCCTGTCATTAATGTTTTTAACGGGTTGGTTTTATCAATCAACATAGTTAAATTTTACACTATTAAAACTTTTTTTAGTAATGTTAAAAACGTCTTGATATTATTTATAGGTAATCGAACGAGAAAAAAGGGAAGGGTAGTGAGAAAAATATAAAAGTGGCACCGGCGGGAGGAATCGAACCTCCATCAACGGTTTTGGAGACCGCTACTCTACCACTAAGCTACGCCGGTACATTAATGTTAAAAGTATATCAAAAAAAGCTTAGACTTACTAAGACAAAAGACACGCCGGCAATTAGAAAATAAAAAATCGACAGAATCCCGGGAACAATATATTCCTTTCCTCTCAGAAATATTAAAAACATAATAAGAAGAGCAAATTCCAAAATCATGTATTTTGACAACAAATATTGAGTAAGACGATTCTCACCGTTTTGTTCAATATGTAAGTCAAAACCGTACACCTTATTATAAAAAGGGGCGAAAACAGCTATGCCCCCAATAATAAAATCTATTAATAAGTGTGTTGTAACACCAAACAAAAATACAGACGCAGCAACTTTAAAAAACTTTCTTCCAAACTCACCCTTTTTTTGAAGATAACTAAATCCGTAGATGACCAAAAAAGCTAACAAATAAACGAAGAAACCATGAGTAACGAAACTCCTATGATCCTCCAAATTTTTAATAACAGAATAAGCAATATCAAAATCAGGTAACACACCGGACGTTATACCAATAAACCAAAGAACGGTCTTTTCTTTTGCAGAAAATAGCCCGTCGTATTTTTTCATAATCGGCTTCATTACTAGGGCTCCAGCTGTAGCATGGTTAAAATACATAAAGTAAATTATACACGTGCAAAATTACAATCATTTAAAAATTTATAAAAATGAGTTAGTATTAAAGTATTAATTACTAAACACACTGCCTATGAAAGCAAAAAAATATCTTGAAAAAGCAAAAAATGAAGGTTTCGGAATTGGTGCCTTTAATGCTGTGAGCATCGAAAGCATGAAGGCGGTAGTTAATGCTGCCTCAAAATTAAAATCCCCCGTAATAATTGAGTTCTCACCGGGTGAGGTAGGACATGTAGGGGTAGATCAGGCTGTTGCACTAGGGAAAGCCTTTGAAAAACAATATTCGGTTCCAATTATTTTAAATTTAGATCACGGAACTGACCCTGAACAGATAATTCAGGCAATTGATGCAGGATTTGATTATGTTCATTTTGATGGCGGAAAAGTTCCTTTTGAGGAGGCTTTAAAAACAGGAAAAATGCTCGCTGACTATGCTCATCAAAAAGGAGTAATGATAGAAGGTGAAATTGACCACATTGAAGGAAGCTCGGCCGATCATACCGATTCTAAACCGGACGTTGATTCAAAACTTTACACAGACCCACAACAAGCAAAAGAATTCATTGAAAAAACAGGTTTCGATGTTTTTGCGAGTTTTGTAGGCAATTTACACGGAATTTACGCAGAACATAAAAATTTAAATTTGGAACTTCTTAAACAAATTCAAGACATTATTCCAAACACGTACCTATCACTTCACGGGGGCTCGGGAATAGTTGAAGAAGATATAAAAAAAGCCATTGGAATAGGAATAGTGAAAATAAATGTAAACTCAGAATTAAGAATTGCCTTTAAAATGGTGTTACAGGAAGTTTTAAATAATTCAAATGAGATAGCCGCCTACAAATTCATGCAAAAACCAATAGAGGAGATGCAAAAAGTGGTGGAACAAAAAATCAAAATGTTTGGAAGTGAAAACAAAATTTAATTTTTAAACCGTCTCCTGTGCCGTAGCCACCAAACTATTTCAAATATTTTCCAAACAATATAGAATAGTTGTATGCAATTAGATCAGTTTACCGAAAACGGCAATTATTTAATGCTTGCCTTTGACCACAGAGAGAATTTTAAGAAATACATTAACCCTCAATTTCCTGAAAAAGTGACCGATGAAGAAACTATTAACGCAGTAAAAGAAATTATAAAAAGTATTAACGATGATTTCAGTGGAATACTTCTAGATGAAAAATACAGCTTGGCAGCCTATAAAGAACTAGATGTAGATAAGCCTTTTGCCCTGCCTCTTGAAAAAAGCAATTACGAGTTAATAGATAACGAAAAGGTAACAATTTTAGATAAAGAACCTTCGGATATAGAGAGTTTGGGGGCCGAGGCAACAAAAATACTAATTTATTTTGATCCAAATTTAAAATCAGCAGAAGAAAAATCTAACTTAGTAAAAAAAGTTATAGAGCAATCACATAAAACAGAACTCCCTATTTTTCTGGTAATCATTTCAGAAGACACTCAGAATTATGAAAGAGTGATTGATTCTGTAGATTACTTTTTAAAAAGGAGCGTAATTCCCGATGTTTTTGTTCTTGAATTTCCGGGAAGTGATTATATGTGCAGAAAAGTAAGTAATTCTTTAGGTGCGGTACCGTGGGTAATGATATCAGGGGGAGCAGACTATGTTTTATTTAAAGAACAATTAAAAATAGCTGCCGAAAACGGATGCAGAGGATTTGTAATCGGAAGGTCGTTGTGGCAAGAATATTTTGATATTGCAGAGCCTGAAAGAAAGCAGCACTTTTTAGAATTTACGCTTCCGCTACGTTTTGAAGAAATCAAAGAGATAATGAAAAAATCATGAAAATATGCTCGTGGAATGTTAATGGAATAAGATCAATTTCCCAAAAAGGTTTTTTTGAATGGTTAGATAAATTCCAACCCGACATATTAGGTCTACAAGAAATTAAAGCTCAAAAAGACCAGGTTCCGAGTTCACTTTTTACTTCCAACTACAATTTATATATAAACTCTGCAGTAAAAAAGGGGTATTCCGGAGTGGCAGTTTATTCAAAAATTAAGCCGAACAAAATAGAAACAAAGATAGGTCATGAGAAATTTGATTCCGAAGGAAGATTTTTAAAACTGGATTTTGATAAATTTTCTCTAATTAACATTTACGTACCAAACGGTGGAATGGGGGAGGAAGCTATGAAATATAAATTGGACTTTTACGAGTACTTTTTGAAATATTTAGAAAAACACAAAAGTGAAAAACTAATTTTGATGGGAGATTTCAATGTTGCTCATAAAGAAATTGATTTAGCCAGACCAAAAGAAAATGAAAAAAATGTCATGTTTACACCTCCGGAAAGAGAGAAGTTGGATAAGCTAGTCGACCTGGGATTTATTGATACTTTTAGACATTTAAATAAAGAGCCGGGAAATTATTCTTGGTGGGCATACTTTAGAAACTCCAGAGAAAGAAACATCGGGTGGAGAATTGATTATGTTTTTCTTTCAAAACTATTAGAAAAGAGTTTAAAAGATGTTTTTATTTTAAAAACTGTTGTGGGGTCTGATCACTGTCCAGTGGGCGTTGAGTTAAAGGGCTGAGCCCTGTACACCAACCCACCTCCCAGTTATACTTAACTATATGAAATTTCCTGCCCATTTCATGTGGGGTACAGCTACCGCTGCCTATCAAATCGAAGGTAATAACTCAAACACCGACTGGTGGTATTGGGAAAATAATAAAAAGCGCGGTCAAAAATACCCTCTTGAATCTTCCGGTTTAGCTTGTGATTCTTATAACCGCTATGAAGAAGATTTTGATCTTTGCAAAAAATTAAACAATAACGCGGTAAGAATATCCGTAGAGTGGGCAAGAATAGAACCCTCCGAAGGTAAGTTTGATTACAGAGAAATTGCTCATTACAAAAAAGTATTATCAGCAGCCAAAGATAGAGGTTTAAAAACCTTTGTAACACTACATCACTTCACAAATCCTTTTTGGTTTTATAAAAAAGGAGGTTGGACCAATATTAGATCTCCTCATTACTTTGCACGCTATGCAAAAGAATGCGCAAAAGAATTTGGGGCACTAGCAGATGTCTACTTAACCATAAATGAACCTCAAGTCTATGCTCTTATGAGCTACACAGTTGGAAAATGGCCACCAAACAAATCTAATTTATTTTCATCCCTAATAGTTCAATTAAATTTAATATCAGCTCACAACGAAGCGTATAAAAAAATAAAATCAGCGGGAAAATATACCGTAGGACTTGTAAAACAAATCGTTTGGTACGAAACTTTTGAACAAAAACCACTTTTTTGGGATTCGTGGTACGCAAAAATAATTTATTGGTTAAACTGTGATTTCTTTTTAAAATTTATAAATAAGAATCTTGATGTCATTGGCCTGAATTATTATTTTACAAATCAAATTAAAGGTTTGAGGTCAACTCATCCTAAAGGAATGGTGAGCAACCTAAACTGGTGGATAAATCCCGATGGTTTAAAAAATGTTTTACTCCACCTAAAAAAATACAATCTTCCTATTTACATAACAGAAAACGGTCTTGCAGACTCTCAAGACAGACTTAGAGAGATGTTTATAAAAAACATGTTAACGGCCACATACGAGGCTATGCAAAAAGGAGCTCAAGTAAAAGGGTACTTTCATTGGTCCTTAATAGACAACTTTGAGTGGCACGAGGGCTACTGGCCTAAGTTTGGGCTTGTAGCAATAGACAGAAAAACATTAGAAAGAAAACCTAGAAAATCCTTTTATTATTACTCAAAAATCTGCAATAATAATTCATTGGACGAATAAACATGTTTAATTTTTTGAAAAAGAAAAACTATTTTAAAGAGGAACTCAAAAAAGCTTCAGTACTTCTAAAAAAACTATTCTCATTAAAGGCAATAAAAATAATCCTAGCAATTCTTTTGTTTTTATTATTTGCACCATTTATTCTATTTTTTATTCTAAGGCCTAAGGTACAAAAAAATATAAATTACGGGGTAACGTTTTCAAACAGATTCGCAGAGCAAATGGGTCTAAATTGGAGAGAGGTTTACGTTAAATCATTAGACGAACTTCATATAAAAAATATCAGGCTTGTTGCCTATTGGGACGAAATAGAGAAAGACAGAGATTCCTACGATTATTCGAATATTAAGTGGCAGTTGCAAGAGGCTGAAAAAAGAAATGTTAACGTAATACTTTCTATCGGAAGAAAAGTACCTAGATATCCGGAATGTTTCGAACCTGTGTGGTGGGATAAACTTCCAAGTGACAACATTAGAGAGCAAGAACTTTTAGAATATGTTAAACAAACTGTAAACGAGCTTAAAAATTATAAAAGTATAAAAATTTGGCAAGTTGAAAACGAACCTTTCTGGCCTTTTGGAGAGTGTACCAACCCCGAGATTAAAAAAGAAACTGTGGTAAAAGAAATCGAGCTTACAAAAAGCTTAGATTCAAGACCTATTTTAGTTCAGGATAGCGGTGAGGGAGGGGTCTGGAAACCAACTTACGAAATGGGTGATTACCTTGGTATATCAATGTACAGAAGAATTTGGTATGACTTTTGGGGAGTGTTTTTAGGTAGATTCATATACTTCCAATATCCTCTTGCTCATTGGACTTATAAAATTAAGGCAAATATTGTCGGGGTGCCCGTAGATAAAATTATAATTACGGAATTACAGGGGGAGCCTTGGGGGCCAAAAATCAATTCAGAACTTACTCAAGAAGAAAAAGATGAGACGATGTCTAAAAATCATTTCCTGTCTACACTGGACTATGCTCAAAAATCAGGTTTTAAAGATCTATACCTTTGGGGAGTAGAGTGGTGGTATTTTGAAAAAGCAAATGGAAATTCTTTTTACTGGGATACTGCAAAAGCGCTATTCAAATAATCAATTAAAGAATTTTCCAAATCACCCATATCTTCAAATTCAATATAAAGATCGCACACACTTCTAATTCTTGGAGACGAGGCACCCTCCTTTACTACCATTATTAATTTTTTGTTTAGAGCTTTCGCATACCCAGCTTCCATCGCCATACCTTCGCTAAGCTCGCTATGATTAACGTAAGCAATAACAGCGTCGCATTCTCCCATGGCGGAAAAAACCATTTTGGAAGACTCTTCTCTTGGAATTTCAATGTTTTGCCAATTTTTAATATCCCTGTCAAATATAAATGTGTCGTGACCCATATCATTTAATATCGATGAGAGCTGTTCCAAATCTTTTTCTAACTGAAACTTATTTTTAGTTGTGGTGTATTTGTAAATTATGCAAAACTTCATAAATTCTCCTTTAATAAAATAAAGCCACCGTAAATTCCCGAATCATCTTCCAATTCTGACTTCTTGATTTCAGGCAAAGCAAAAAAACTCTGTTTTTTAATTTCATCTACTAAATGTATTTTAAAATTATCAAAATTATGGGTCGTCAGACCCCCGCCCAAAACAATAATTTCAGGATTCCACATTGAAAGTATATTTATTATACCCGCTGATAGGTAACGTGAATACTTTACCCAATTTTCTTCACCCGCAGTTACATCTGGGGTGGCACCGTACCTTTTTCTAAAATACGAACCTGAACAGTAAGACTCCAACGTACCTTTAATACCCGATCCATCAGGAACGGTGTCTTCTACGTTAATAACCTGATGCCCGGGTTCGGCATTAATAAGAATATATTCATTTTCATATTTTTTAACAAAAGCCCCTCCAACACCCGTGCTTAAGGTGAGATAAGCAATAGATTCCTTATCTTTTCCGGACCCAAAGTACGCCTCACCCAAGGCACCCAAAGCAGCGTCATTTTCAACAAGAATTTTAGATTGATTGAACTTTTCAGGGAAAAAATTCTTAATATCTAAACCCTCTATTTGAGGATAGTTTGCACTTTTTTCAAATATTTTTTTAAATTTATCAGTTATACCGGGAAAACCAAAAGCAATAGCATCAACCTCACTATCCCCCGCAATTTCTTCATATGCTTTAAGCATATTTTCCTTTTGAATATCAAGATCAGAATCTGTTTTAAATTTTACAATCTTTAAAATACTCTTGAGATTAAGAGTCGAAGCAATTCTTGTAGTAGACCTTCCAAGGTCGATAGAGATATACATTGTTACTTAAATATTAACAAAGAATACATAAGTAAAAAAGTATTAAAGGTGTGCTATATTCTATAAATATGAGTAAAAGTGAAACTAAAACAAGAAAAAAAGTTGGATTGGCTTTAAGCGGTGGGGGATGGAGAGGGATGGCTCATATAGGCGTTTTGAAGGTACTTGAAAAAAATAATATCCCTATAGATTTTATTGC
>CAYRRO010000001.1:0-9589 GCA_964426685.1 uncultured Candidatus Saccharibacteria bacterium | reverse complement strand
GCAATTGGGGAAAAAGCAGCAGAAAAAAGTATTGAGGAATTAAAAAGTTATTTATTTGATAAAATATAATTTATGAAAAATATAATCGTGACCGATAGGACAGTTTTTATAAAAGATCATTTGTGGAAATATTTAATTATTTTAAGAAAGTTTTGAATAGATGAATAAATACGCGTTATTAATTTTAATAATTGTACCTTTAGTAATTTTTATATTAACTATCACATATAAGGATAAAATAATGCAGGGCGGAAACCCTTATGAAAGTTCGGAGGATAATAATGTAATACTTACTGACAAAAATAATGTAAAACCGCCTACAACAAAACTAGATATAATTAAAACTTACAAAGTTAAATTTGAAACTACCGAGGGAGATATTGTTATTAAGGTAAACGCACTTGACACAACTATGGCATCCACTAATTTTGTTTATTTATCAAAGATAGGGTTTTACGATGGAACAATTTTCCACAGAGTCATAAAAGATTTTATGATTCAAGGCGGAGATCCTTTAGGGAACGGCACCGGAAGCCCGGGGTACACTTTTAACGATGAACCTTTTGACGGAGAGTACGTTAGAGGAACCGTAGCAATGGCTAACTCAGGCCCAAATACTAACGGAAGTCAGTTTTTTATAATTCACAAAGATTACACTCAATTACCTAAAAATTACGTAATATTTGGAAAAGTCGTCGAGGGTATGGATACAGTAGATAAAATTGCAGAATCTCCTGTGGAAGATAACGGTAACGGGGAAATATCAAAACCAGTTACACCAATTACGATTAACAAAGCACGTGTAATTGAAGAACATTAATATGTCTATACTTACAGGTTTTATACTAGCTTTAATAAATGTCATCTCAGTATTGGGTGGGTATTTGGTCTACTATCTAACTCAGGCTAAAACACAAAGACCCATTCAAATAGTATCGGCCTGTACATTTTCAATTCTTATTTTTATTTTTTGGGGATTCCTTTTTAGAAAAATTTTAAACAAAAAAACTTTAAAGAATTCTAAAGATTACGTTGTAGCCTACGTAACAAGTTTAATTTTCTCTCCGATAATATTTATTCCCCTTCATTATTTTTCAGAAGGATATTTAACGTCTTTGCAAAATATATATGCGATGTTGATGTTTCAAATCCCTACCAATATTCTCGTATTAATAATTTACAAAAACTTCTCGAAAATATTTGATTTAAATGATAAATTGAAAGACATTTCCCCTAAAAAATAGTTCCCAACACTTTCGAATCCGTACTGTTGTATAATAAATTCAGTAAATAATTTGAAAGTCATAAATATGGAAGAAAATAATCAAAATATCGACACACCGTCTCCCGAAATAAAAAAGGATAACGTTTCTGAAAACGTGGGAATGGCGGCTATCGCTTATATAGTATTTTTTATACCTCTTCTCACAGACTATAAAAATGATGATTTTGTTAAGTTTCACGTAAAACAAAGTTTATTAATATTTGTCTCTTATCTGATTTTTTATTTCCTGCAATTCTTTCCTTTGATAGGAGGGTTGATTTGGAGAATTTACCCACTTATTTATTTTTCTGAACTGGTGCTTATAATAATAGGGATTTTTAATGCCCTAAGAAAAGAAAGAAAGGAACTGCCTTTTATAGGGGGGTATGCCGACAGTTTATATAATTTCCTCAAGAAAGGTTTCACAAAATGAAAAAATATATTTATTTAGGAGCCCTTTTATTAACAATTTCTCTAACACTAACTGCCTGCACTACAAAGGACGATAAAAATTTAGGAGAAGAAATAAACACTGATGAAAATGAATCAACAATAATAGCGGAAAGTGAAGACGAGAGTTTAAACGGTAATATTTTTGATCTTCTGAAGCTAAATAAAAGTGTTAAATGTACTTTCAAGTCAGAAACTGACGAAGGAACTACTTCCGGAATTACTTACGTAGCTAACGGAAAGACTAAAACTGAGTTCGAAGTAAAAACCGACGATATGGATATGAAATCATACTCAATTTCCGATGGTGAGTGGATATTTACGTGGACGTCTGAAAACAATCAAGGAACAAAATTGAACTTGAAAGATATGGAAAAATACGGTGAAGATCCGGTAGATAATGAAGAAACTGAAGAGATTGACTATAGCGACCAGACACAAGACTTTGATTATAAATGCACGCCGTGGGCAGTTGATAATTCGGTTTTTGATTTACCTAAAAATATTGAATTCACTAACCTAAACGAGATGATGGAAGATTTTATGCAACTACAAGACAGTATTCCTACTATGGAATAATTTCTATAGTCTATATTTAAAGGATAAAACACGGGAGGAGAGGGTACAGCTAAAATAATAAGAAGTATTATTAATTGGTTTTTTTAATTTGATATAAAAAACCCAGTTTATAACCCCTTTTTGCGTAATAATCCCTAGTTCCAATAGATGAAATAACAGATATTTTTTTAAAGCCATTTTCTAGTGATATCGACTCTGCTTTTTTTATTAGGATAGAGCCAATCCCGAGGTGCTGTGGTTTACCCACACCTGTCTTACCAATTTTTAAAGATTCCCCGTAAACATGGACTTCTCTAATCACGGCACTATCTTTTAATTCTTTTATAAAATTTTCCGTCTTAGGTAATGACAGCCTTAAAAAACCAACAATCCTGTCTTCTTTATTAACAAATTCCAAAAAGTATTCCTTGGAATTTGAAGTATCGTAAGAAGTTGTTTTAAATTCAAGTTCCGGAAAAGATATGTCTTCATTTCTTATTTCACGAGATCTAATTTCAAACACTTTAATATTTTCTTTTCTCAAAAAATCATCAACAATCTGCCGAAAATTAGTTTTTTTATTACCTGCAACAATATCATCAGATGAAATATCCCGAATAACTCTCGATAATCTGCAGTACCTCGGAGTCATTTCAAAACATTTAGAAAGTACGTTTATTAATTGTTTTTCGGTGTAAGGTTTCCATTTTTTATTCTTATATAATTTATAGAGTTCAGTATTATCAATTAAAGAACAAGGATAAATTTTTAATTCATCCGGTCTGAAAGAAGGGTCTGAAAATAATTTTTCATAATCTTTAATGTCTTTTAGCGGAGTAGAGCCGTAAAGATTTGGCATCCAATGAGCGTGAATTTTAAAACCTGCTGATCTAAGTATTTCAAAGGCTTTTCTTGTCGCCTCAACCTTGTGGCCTCTTATATTTAAATCTAAAACTTTATCGTCTAAACTTTGAACCCCTATCTGAACCTTAGTACACCCAAACTTTCTTAATTTTACAGCTTCTTTTTTGTCAATATAATCAGGACGGGTCTCAAGAACCAAACCAACGCATCTTGAATGAGCTTTTTCATTTTTCTTTTGAGCTAAAAATAAATCTTTCCAAGTTACTTTCTGCTCTTTGGCCTTATTTGAGACAGTAAGATATTTACTAACACGAGGATTAAAGTCGTTCATAGCCTCAAAAGCTCTTTTGATAAACCATTTTTGATAATTTTGAGGGTAAAAAGACCAAGTTCCGCCTAAAACAATCAACTCTACTTTATCCGTAGGGTGGCCGATATTTTTATATGCTAAAAGACGGTTAAAAACCTGCAAATAAGGGTCAAATTTGTTCTGTAAGGCTCTTTGAGCGCCCGGCTCGGCAGAAAGATAGCTTTTAGGCATTTTAGGGTCATTGGGACAGTAGACACAATGCCCCGGACAAGGAAACGGCTTAGTTAATATTGCCACCGGAGTAACCCCCGACATTGTTCTTACTTTTTTCATTTTTAAGCCTTCCAATAGCTTCCTTTCCTGTGTGGGAGTTAGTTTTATGGTGTGTTTATACTTGTTATATGCTTCCAACACCTGAGATTTTGAATAAGTCAATGATTCAACAGAAGGGTTTTTAGCTATAATACGGGATACCGAACCGTCATCTATATTTTTAAGACCGACGATTTTTTTGATTATTTGAAGTAAAATAACCTTATTAGATTGTTCCTTCTGCCTATCTTTCATATGAATATAAAGCAAATTGTAAAACTAAATAACCAATTTTACCAATTAATATCAAAAGATTTTTCGAGAACAAGACAAAAGCCTTGGGAGGGGTGGGGTAGAGTAGTTGAAAACATTAAAAAATATTTTGGTGAAAAAGATACGTTATTGGAAAAAAATAAAATAGAAGCTAACTCTAGTAAAGATAAATTAAATGAAACAGAAATCAGAGTTTTGGATATAGGTTGTGGAAACGGAAGATTTTGTGATTATTTACATAAATATATAGGGAACTTTTCATATACAGGAGTTGATATAAATAACGACCTCTTATCAGAAGGAAAAGAAAAATGCAGTAAACTACCGACGGTCCAATCAAAATTTATAAAAAAAGACGTAATTTTAGGTATAAAAGATATAAAAGGTACCTATAATGTAATTTGCAGTTTTGGAGTTACGCACCATCTTCCTAACAATGATTTTCGTGAGAAATGGTTTTTATCGCTGTTGGACTTAGTGAAAAAAGATCTTAAAAACTCAATGGTAATACTTTCCTTTTGGGATTTTACTAAGATGCCCGGAGATTACCTCGTAAGCTGGGGGGATGGGGTAGAAAAACCAAGGTACTGTCATAAATATTCGGGTGAGGAAATAGCAAAAATTATAAAAATATATAAACATAAAGGTTTTAAGTTAATCGATAAATATAATTCGGACAATAAAAATCTTTATTTAATTTTTGGTAAAATTTAAACATGGAGAACTGCGTTTTTTGTAAAATATCAAGAGGTGAAATCCCGTGTATGAATATTTGGGAGAGCGATAAATATATGGCTTTTTTAGATATTAATCCCGTTACAGAAGGTATGACCTTAGTTATTCCTAAGGAACACCAAGATTCAAGGATATTTAAAAATGAAAATTCAGATATGTGCGAAATAATGAATGCCGCTAAAGAAGTATCCAAAATACTTGAAAAAAAACTAAATATTGAAAGGGTAGGACTAATATTCGAGGGGATAGAGGTAGACCATCTCCACGCTAAATTAATTCCAATCAGGGGAGGAGAGAATTTGAAAATGATTTTGGAGTCATATTACCCAAAACCGGAAATACAGGAACTAGAAGACCTCTGGAAAAAAATTATCAGTTAAAATATTACGAAGTTTAATCTTCTTTTAACACTCTTGATTCAAAGACCGTTTTTCTTTTGTTGTCTGAGGAGAAATAAAAATACGTAGATAAAAGTATTATTCCAATACCAAATGAAAAGGCTACATACTGGTTATAACCTGTCTCCGGAACAGGGGCGGTGCCCGGCTCGGTCTCACTAAGATCTGTTGTACCACCAGAAGTCATATCCTGGCCCATATGCAAAGTGAAAACAATCTTTTCCTCACCTTGTGTTATTTCAATTGGGTAATCCCCTGCTTCCAAGGAAGCTGGATAACTCCAATTTCCTGAAACATCCGGCGTAGCAGTATAAACATTTTCTCCTATTTTAATACTAACATCGGAACCGGGAGTTGCTATTCCGGATAAAACAGGTCCCGTGCCTTTATACCACCATTCGGGGTATGTATTTCCACCGGTATCGAGTGCGCCGATTTTTAATAAAGACAGACCGGCAGCAAATGATGTACCTAAAAAAGAAACTAACAACAAGGTAACAAGAAAAGCTTTATAAATTACGGATATATGTTTTCTCATAAGTTAATTAATGTTACTACTTTTTCAAGGTATTAATCAAGGATTTAAAAACTAACTTTAAATATTTTTGCGTAGCTATTACCGTTTTCTTTGTATAATGTTCGTATTAACTCTTTTTCACTTTCTGCAGGGGGATTGAAATCATTAACAAAATTAGAAGGATTTCTTATACCTACAAAATAATAATCACCCTTACTTTTGTAAGGAATGCTCATATACCATTTACTCACAACCTGGTCTTCATTTGTGGAATAACCTGAAAAAACTTCATCGGAAGTGCTTAGTTCATTTAAATACTCGTTGATAACATCCCAGTTGCGATTATGGGGAAAACCGAATAAAGGTAATTTCTGACCCTTATAATCGTAGTAGTATTCTTTTGTTTTAATTGATTTATTATCTATGTTTCGACCCTTACATATAGCGGGCCTTACTTTACATATAAACTCAAGGGATAAAAAAGTTTCCCTTTCCCAGGGATACTCTTTTTTGTGATCTACGAATATAAGATAAGACTGATAATATAAAAAAGTGAATAAAAGTAACATCAAAATAATCGAAATTTTCTTGACAATCTTAGGCCGTAAAACCTCGTAAATAAATTCAAATCCAAAACCGCTTAAAACAAAAACAGGCAGTAGGAAGTTATAAATATGTGTTCCCGGTTTTCTCCATAAAACCTCAAATATCAGATAACAAAATATAAACCAGATTAAGAATATTCCAGATTTTTTTAATTTAAAAACTGAAAAAATACTTAAAACCGACAATACCCAGAAGGTTAAAAAGGGATTATAGAGATCTATATACATTTTATAAAGTGAGTTGTTGGGTACCCCGACCGCAATCCTCCTCTCAAAATAGTCAGTACTTTCTTTATTTAAAACGTGAAATCTAACATAAGGAATCATAAAAGGAAGCACCAAGACTAAACCAAAAATTAAATTGTATAAAAAAACCCTTACTTTGTACTGTGTTTCAAATTGTTTGTTCCTGAAAAAGGAAATAAAAAACCACAAAACTACGGTGGTAATAAAAATAGCATCCCAATGAGAAAATAGAGAAAGAACCCAAAAAAATGTACCTATTAAAGTACTCCTAAAAAGATGAGATTTTTTAGATGCGAGATCGGAATAAAAATATATAGATAAAAGTGAAAACAAAATGTTTAAATTTTGGTACTGAGCGATTCTACCAAAACCAACTATAAACCCGTTAACCATAAAAAGGGATGTAGAAAATACTGTAACTATCTTATTTTTAGTTAATTTAGATATTAATAAATAAAAAACTAAAACACACAATATAGAAATTATTGAAAAAGGAAGTCTTTCTGCTAATTCGTTTTTGAAATCTCCTACAATTAAACGTGGAATATAAGTAACAAAAAATTGCATTGGACCTTTTCTTTGTTGAATAAGAAAATTCCAAACAGACTGGCCTTGATTAGTTATTAAAAAAGCTTTGTGCTCGTCCCCAATGTAGTCAGAATAACCTAAATTTACCAGCCTCAATATAGAGGAAATTAATATAAAACAAAAAATAATTATTTTATCGGCTGATTTTTGACATTTCTTTTTAATTGATTCGATCATAGAGATTTAAAAATTAATCCCGCCTTCAGAAAAATAAAAGTTGGTATCCCATATTTTTAGATAATAACCATATAAACCCCAAAATATCAATAAAAGTAAGACATAAATCACATTAGTCCTATTTCCTAACTTATTTTTGTATGTTAACAAATGCTCATATAAACCAAGTGAGTATAGCGGCATCAACCATATTAGATAGGAATCATTAAAAACCGGAGAAATTAATAAAAGAAGCATCATTGAAATTGCTGACATTATATATTTGCCTGAGATTTTCTTTTTATAATAAAGAAAAAAAGACACAATAGTTCCGAATATTAACGAGATATATTTTAATGGCTGTATCATTAAAACGTAATATCTTGATTTATAGATTTGATAACTAATATAACCAAGTACAGGTCTTCCCTGAGCACCTCTATAGCCATGTACTAATAAAGACCCCTCCAAGAAGTAAAGAAAGTCTTGGTAAGTCTTCAAAAATGGAATGCTTATTACTAAGGCTGCCAAAGCACCTGATATTATAAATTTTAGTTTCTTGTTTGATTTAAGTAAAAATAAAGGAAATAGAACTATCGAAAAAGACTTAAACGAAAAGGATATGGCATAGAATATTCCTGACTTAATATCACTCTCACCAAGATATTTAAGGGCCAAAACCATAAAGAATATTCCCAAAGGTTCGTTTAAAACATAAGTGTTTTTAATAATTAAATGAGGATTAAGAAACCAAAATACGAATGTTAAAAAACCAATATAAAAATCTTTGTCTTTTTTGAATAAAATGAAAAATATCAATAGTCCTGTGGCTAAGTCAGCTATAAAAATTGGAATTTTATATAAAATATTAAAACCAACATCAGTATTCTTACTCAACTTATAAAGAGGGGCGTACAAATAGAGAAGTGTGGGAAAGTAGGCGTATCCGTGACTTCCTGAATCATCTTTTATATAAGATAAAACCGTATCCTCGTATATATTTTCACCTTTGAGAAATGATGAAACAGCACTTCGATAAGTTTCGTAATCGCCACCTTTTTCTGAAATGTGTTTTAGACGTAAATAACTACCTAACAGAATTACCGTAAAAATAAGGAATATTTTAAAGTACTTACTATTAAGGATTTTTAATAAAGGGTTCTTAGCGTTCATATTGATAATTATACAAGTACTTTAGAATTATTTAACTAAAAATATCTAAGAAGAAATTAAACAAATATCAATAGGGGTTGTTTAGCATCCGAAAGTTTTTTAGTGGTAATATTAACTACATGAACAATTTTGATCAACCTAAATTGCCTTATCCGGAAGAACAGGGTGAGAACGATACCGCTGATAAGATTGAAGGTGAGGAAATCAAGTCTGGCGAAGAGATATCTAACGGTTCGATAACAACTATAAATCCAACGTCCTCTGATTATTCTGAAAATCCTGAAAAAATATCTGAAACCAATCTTATAACTAAAAGCGGTAAATTTATCAAACCTGACATAGTAGAAGGACTACAAGAAGCTATAAAAATATTAATAGAAAGAGGAAGGGATACTGATTTTACAGAAGAAACTCTGGAACTAGCTCTGAGAGAATTATTCGGCGAAAATAAAATACCCGATAAGTATTACTACGGAGAACGTGTGTGGGAAAACACTCTTCCGGATATCCGATTTGTAGAAAAGAACCCAAAAGACGGTACATATCACCTTCTTGAAAAAGAGTACGAGGAATTTAAAAATTATTATTCTAACCGTAAGTTACCTGCAGAAAAAAGCGAATCTTTGCCTGGTAGCGTGGAGGTTAAACCTGAAGATTTAGGAATGCTGCTATTTTTTAAAAATTTATATAGAGAAACTCCAACATACTATCCCTGGGATGATAATCCGTTCAATGAACACTATGGCACCAAAAGATTAAATGAATCTAAATTACTATCGATGTTGAGCTATATTTTTGACACAAATCAGAGAGAAGAAAAAAAAGGATTAAACAAAATATTGAATTCAGCACTCAATAGATTAATAATAGAAGAAGTTTCAGATTTTCCACCCGGAAGAAAACCAATTAAGTGGTATTATTATAATGATAAAAAGATGTTATTACCCCCTAATTACAGTGAAGATACAGAGGAAATAGAAATTGAAAAATTCATAAAAAAAGCCACAGAATATTTTAAATAATTTTATTTATTCCACAAAAAATATAAATAAAATCACTCGTACGAACTAACGTGAACTTCGAACCCGTGGTCCGATAAAAACCTTGTCACATCAATTGCAGCCTGGCATCCGTAACCTG